>NZ_JBVYOF010000012.1:0-272796 GCF_056133985.1 Chryseobacterium sp. L12
TTTAATTTTAAACAGGCTCTTATAATAAATCCTGAAATTATTTCAGGATTTTTTTATGAAAAATATTGTTATTTGTTTTATTTAATTAAATTTGTTAGTCAATTCTAACAAAACATGAGTCTCAACACAAAAAACGGCTGGAGAAAAGAAAAAACATCCAACTCTTTACCTGAAGTATTCTCTTCCATATCCATACCGAAAAAGTCTGGTTTCTGGAGAAAATACTTAGCTTTTGCAGGTCCCGGTCTGATGATTGCCGTCGGCTACATGGATCCCGGAAATTGGGCAACAGACATTGCCGGCGGAGCACAATTCGGATATACATTACTTTCCGTTGTTCTTATTTCCAATATTTTTGCAATGATCCTGCAACATCTGTCCGTAAAGTTGGGGGTTGTTGCCGAAAGAGATTTAGCCCAGGCCTGCAGAGATCATTTTACGCCCACAACCAATTTTATTCTTTGGGTATTCTGCGAAATAGCCATTGCAGCCTGCGATCTGGCAGAAGTAATCGGCTCTGCTATTGCGCTCAATCTTTTATTTGGTATTCCGCTTACGTGGGGAATCGTGATTACAACAATTGATGTTCTTTTAATTTTACTTCTTCAGGCAAAAGGATTTCGATGGATAGAAAGTATCGTTGCAGGTCTTATCTTTATTATTCTTGCCTGTTTTGGATATGAAATTATAATTTCAAAGCCTGAAATCAATGCCATTTTAGGAGGTCTGGTTCCTCAAAAAGAAATCATTACAAATCCTGCTATGTTATATATCGGAATAGGGATTTTGGGAGCTACCGTCATGCCGCACAATCTCTATCTTCACAGCAGTATCGTGCAGACAAGAGATTATACCAGAGATCGTGAAGGAAAAAAAGAAGCGATAAAGTTTGCAACATTAGACAGTACGTTTTCTTTGTTAATTGCTTTTTTTATCAATGCAGCTATTTTGATTTTAGCCGCAGCAACATTTCATACCACAGGAAATAAAAACGTAGCCGACATCCATGACGCTTATAAAATGCTGACTCCGATATTGGGAGCTTCCATGGCAAGTGTTGCATTTGCCATTGCGCTTCTTGCATCCGGTCAAAATTCGACATTGACCGGAACGCTTGCCGGACAAATCGTGATGGAGGGTTTTCTGAATATCCGTCTGAAACCTTGGCTCAGACGATTAATCACAAGGCTTATTGCTGTGATTCCTGCATTAATTGTTACTATTATTTACAGCGAAGAAGGAACTACCGATCTACTGGTCTTAAGTCAGGTAATCCTTTCAATGCAGCTTAGTTTTGCTGTTGTTCCGTTGGTGATGTTTACAAATGATAAAGCAAAGATGGGTGAGTTTGCCAATAAACCTTTTCTGAAAATTTCCATCTGGATTATTTCAATTATAATCATTTTTCTGAATGTTTATCTTTTGCTGCAGACATTTTTTTAAATATTTTAGGAGCTATTCCTACTTTTATAATTCAACAAATAATTAAAAGTCAATCATTTTACAGAGAATGGCTTTTCTTCACCTTAAAGCTGCAGAAAAGAAAAATATATCATCACAACAAAACTGATACAAAATTTCTACTGATTGATAATAGTGAAAAAATAACTAAAACCCTAGCCGTGATAGTAACGGTTACCCCGCAGCAGGAATGGCTCTGAAAGAAAGCTTCGGCGCGAGGAGTATGAGTGGATAGCACGAATAAGCTTAAAAAACTAATAGCGGATTGAATATTGGGTGTTTCCAGCTTTATTTTTGAATATAATGGCAAAATCACTTATCCAAATCTGCCTTATTGTCATTTTTTTCTCTTTGGCAGAATGTTTGACAAACCTCTGTGTAAAAGTTATTGAAATATGGAAAACCAGGATATCAACGAAGAAAACATCAATAAACAGGAAGAAAACGTAAACGAAACTCAAGATACTCAACAGGAAAATGTGACAGAAACTCCTTCTGCGGAAGAACTTTTGGCAGTAGAGAAAGACCGTTACATCAGACTGTATGCAGAATTTGAAAATTACAAGAAAAGAACTTCCAAAGAAAAAATGGAATTCTTTCAGTACGCTAACCAAGACATGATGATTTCTATGTTGGGAGTTTTGGATGATTTTGAAAGAGCATTAAAAGAGATCGCAAAGAATGGAAGTGAAGCAGATCTTCAGGGTGTTGAACTGATTTACAACAAATTTAAAAACAAGCTTACCGAAAAAGGACTTAAAGCAATGGAAGTAAGAGCCGGAGATAGTTTTAATGTAGATTTTCACGAAGCTATTACCCAAATCCCTGCTCCTTCTGAAGAGTTGAAAGGTAAAATAGTAGATGTTATTGAAACAGGCTATACTTTAGGAGAAAAAGTAATACGTTTTGCCAAAGTAGTTACAGGAAACTAAAATTCATTAATGATAAGTGATGAGTGATTACAGATGACAATTTTCACAGACACCCAGAAAAACATCAATTATCATTTATCAATCATCAATTATAATATATCATGTCAAAAAGAGATTATTACGAGGTTCTTGAGATCAGCAAATCTGCGAGTGCCGACGAAATAAAAAAAGCCTACCGAAAAATGGCAATTAAATATCATCCGGATAAAAATCCGGGTGACAAAGTTGCTGAAGAAAAATTTAAAGAGGCTGCTGAAGCTTATGAAGTACTGAGCGACGAACAAAAACGTGCAAGATATGACCAGTTTGGTCATGCAGGAGTTGGCGGAAACGGCGGCTTTGGCGGCGGTGGTTTCGGCGGCGGTATGAATATGGAAGATATTTTCAGCCAGTTTGGAGATATTTTCGGTGGTGGCTTTGGCGGTTTTGGCGGTGGCGGCGGTGGTCGTCAACAGGTAAAAGGTTCTAATCTCAGAGTCAGAATCAAGCTAAACCTTGAGGAAATGGTTAACGGAACTCAAAAAACCCTCAAGGTAAAAAAGATGAAGCTGGCAGAAGGTGCAACTTCAAAAACCTGTCCTACGTGTAATGGTTCAGGAGTACAGATGAAGGTGATGAACACCATGTTCGGACAGATGCAGACCCAAACTACCTGCGGAACTTGTCAAGGAATCGGAAAAGTAGCTGATAAAATTCCGGCAGGAGCCAATGCTCAGGGTTTAATAAAAGATGAAGAAGAAGTTACCATTAATATTCCGGCAGGTGCAAGAGACGGTATCCAGCTTAATGTAAGAGGAAAAGGTAACGATGCTCCTTTTGGAGGAGTACCAGGAGATCTTTTGGTGATTATTGAAGAAGAATCTGATCAGACGATAAAGAGAGAAGGCGATAATCTTCACCAGGAATTATATATTTCTTTTGCAGAAGCGGCACTTGGAACCAAAAAAGAAATTCCTACTGTGGGCGGAAAGGTAAAAATAACAATAGATGCAGGAACGCAATCAGGAAAAATATTAAGATTGGCAGGAAAAGGCTTACCAAGTATCGACAGTTATGGAAAAGGTGATATGTTTATTCATATCAACGTCTGGACACCGCAAAAGCTTACAAAAGATCAAAAAGACTTTTTTGAGAAACAAATGAATTCCGGAGAAATGGTTGCAGAACCATCCGGAAAAGAAAAAACTTTTTTTGACAAAGTAAAAGACTTATTCAACTAAAATAAGAGGCTTACAAAGCCTCTTATCCTTTTTATTAAAATACATAACATATATGCAGGGAACATGATTGAAATCCGCTATAATTAAAGGATTTTTTTGTATTTTCGATGCATATTTAAAACTATTTCAAAATGAATTATCAGCTTAAGCTTCGAACACCGGAATCTAACGCCAATCTTGTATTTCATGCTATTTTGTTTGATGCTTTTAAGGTAAATGTTGTTGAAAGATATACCGGAAAGGGTTCTAAATTGTGCGAGGTTATTCTAAAAGTAAGAACTTTGGATGATCAGATTATCAACAGAAAAGACGGCTTCGTCAAAATAAAATTAAAGGGGGAAGATTTTGATATTTACAAAAATCTGATCAGAACGCTTACTTCTTATGATTATAAAAACAGACTAATCAACAGAAATAAAGCTGATGAAGATTTTGTACATTTCGTTCTGAGACTTGTCATTATTAATTATAATTTCAGCTGAAAATAAAATACTCGTTTAAATTTTTTTTGTATTTATAAGGAGTGTTGTCCTTAAATTCAGGTAGACAAATCAAAACATCAGATAGAATAATCTCAAAATGATTTTGCATTTGTGCTGCTCTTATAATGTTTGTTCCGGAAGTTATAACAATTCCTTTCATAGTAACTTTATATTTTAGTTTTCTATCTTGTCTGTGCCATTTTACTGTTAGTCCAATATGAGGATTATCAATATAATTTTCTACATTCTTAAATTGTCAATTAAAAAAATATTTACAATTTTAAAGTTTTAAGGATTAAAAGAGTATTTTAAAATTTTACCAATTTACTATTGTATTGAAGTTTCCTTAATTTCAATTTTCTAGCGGTTATAATTCACCTATCTTTTTATTTCATTTTAAAAAAGATAAATTATACCATAACTCCGTTCATTTTTAACACTAATTGAGATTGTTATTATCTAAATTTGTATATTAATTTTAGAATTATTCTAAACCAAATGCAAAATTTTATCAGTACAATTTTAGTGGCGGTTGATTTTACAGAAAAATCACGTAATGCGGTCGTAATGGCTGTAAATATTGCTCTACGTCACAAAGCAAGAGTTATATTATTTCACAATATAACCAACCATACCATCATCGACAGAACGGGAAAGCAGGCTATAGGCGCGGAAACTATTGATGAAAACTATAAAAAAACAGAGTTTGCACTTAACGAATTGGAAATTTCCATCACGTCACAATATCCTGAGCTGAAATTGCAGACTTTAATTAAAAATGACAGTTTGGTGCACGCTATCAATGATACAGTTCATGAAGAAGCGGTAGATCTTGTAGTTTGTGGAAGCTCAGGACAGCAAAATTTCACACAATTATTTTTAGGTTCGCTTTCTTATAAAATTTTAACGGAAGCCAACAGTTCTGTTTTACTGGTTCCGGAAAAATGCAGAAAATATGCTTTTGACAAGATCCTCGTGCCTGTAAGAGTTTTAGAAGATCTTGCTGATAAAGTTGACCTCTCAATTGCTATTGCAAAGAAAAACAAGGGCGTTATCAGCCTTTTGGGAATCAGCAATGAAGATGATCTATTAAAGATTAAAGATGCTTACCAGAGAGCCCGGACAAGTATTGCCATTAAAGCGCAGGACTATGACTCACAGTTTTTAATGACAAGAAGCAAAGCCACTCAAATATCCAGATTTTCTCATGAAGATGATGCTGACATTATTATTCTTAATTATAAGGATGAAGACAGCTGGAAGTCATTCTTCCTGGAAAATTTCTTCAAACAAATTATTAACAATACAGACATTCCTTTATTTTTTTTAAAAAGCAAAAGAATGATTGACAAAGAAAAAACGGATGATAATATGGGTATTGATATTACTCTGCCATCTCCCGGATAAAACAAAAATTATGATAACATTACAAAAATATTCAGATGAAAACCAACTCATTACAAATCAAAAAAAAGAGATCATACAGTTTCTTTTCGAACATTTGGAACAATACGGTGATCCGGAAAAAGATATTTCTGATGCTGTCGACTACGCATTAGGCTATAACAACAAGCCGGGTGGTATTATTATTACTGCAAGAGATGAAGATAAAAATGATATTATAGGAGCCGTTGTTGTAAATAAAACCGGTATGGGCGGATATATTCCCGAAAACATTCTCGTATACATTGCTACTGATAAAAACGTGCGGGGAAAAGGCATCGGAAAAAAACTGATGCAGCATGCTATTGATTCTTCACAGGGAGATATCGCCCTCCATTGTGAACCGGAAAATCCGGCAATACATCTTTACAGGAAACTAGGATTTTCCAGTAAATATCTTGAAATGCGATTAAAAAAATAAAATGTCACACATTACTTTAAATACCAGCAAATTACTTCATAATTACAATTACCTCAACGAACTTTTCAAAGAAAATAACATCGAATGGGCTGTAGTTGCAAAATTGCTTTGCGGTAATGAAAAGTTTCTGCAAAGTCTGCTGGAAATCTTTGATAAAGAAATCTGCGATTCCCGGCTGACAAATTTGCGCCACATAAAAGATCTTTCTCCAAAAACACAGACGGTTTACATAAAACCACCTGCTAAAAGACTGGCTAAAAGCATTGTAAAATATGCAGACGTTAGTTTTAATACAGAATTAGATACTATTAAAGCCCTTTCTGATGAAGCCATCAAACAAAACAAAACACATAAAATTGTTATTATGGTGGAAATGGGAGAATTAAGAGAAGGTATCATGATAAAAAATCTATCGTCATTTTATGGTGAAGTCATCAAAATGCCTAATATCGAAGTGGTGGGAATAGGAACCAACCTCAACTGTCTCAACGGAATCCTTCCTGATGAGAAAAAATTAACTGAACTCAACCGTTTTAAAGAAATTATTGAGGAAACTCATCAGACAAAAATTCCATTCATATCAGCAGGTTCATCAGTTACTATTCCGCTTATTTTTAAAAATAAAATACCTGAAGGAATCAACCATTTCAGAATTGGTGAAACCCTGTTTTTCGGTACCGATGTTTACCACGATTCAGTAATCAAAGGAATGTATCAGGATGTTTTTAAGCTTACGGCAGAGATCATCGAAATTGTAGAAAAGCCAATGATTCCTACGGGAGATATAGGAACAAACCTTACCGGAGAAAAACCCGTACACGATAAAAAAAATAAAGGAAAAACATCAGTCAGAGCCATTGTTGATGTCGGTATTTTGGATATTGATCCTAAAAATATAAAACCGAAATGTTCCGGGGTTGAAATCATCGGAGCCAGTTCAGACATGATGATTCTTGATCTTGCAGATAACGGCAACGATTACCATATTGGAGACACCATTGAATTCAGTATGAATTATATGGCTGTTCTGCGTGCAATGAACTCTGAATATGTAGATAAAACAATTGAAAAGAAAATCAGTGCAAAGCATCTGAAAATACTGGAACATCTTAATTGATAGTTTCTTTTGTCCAATTCATACCATAAGCAGTTATGGTATTTTTTATGTTTATATTTGATAAATAAAAATTGAAATTGTGAATCATACCATACAGTCCCTTAGTTTAAGCAGGCTCAAAAAACCTTCACCATTGCGGAATGACTTTATCATGATGCCGCTTGAAGAATTTGCAGCAAAATTACAGCCAGGCTCAGATTTACATTTTAAAAATAAGTTTTATGCAGTTTTACTTTTCAGGAATGCTAAAGGATCTCTTATGATTGATTATCAGGAGTTTGATTTGCAACCTATGAAGTTTTTTTTCATCAATTATAATCAGGTATATCATTTTAAAAACTTTGAGTGCATAGAAGGAAATGCGCTTCTGTTTACCAAATCATTTTACAATTATATCTATACCGGAAATAAAATCATCAAAAGCGATACAGCTCTTCATGATGTGGCGCCATACATTTTGCCTTCTGATGATAATGCAGAAGATCTCTTCAGAACTTTTGAAGAACTTCAGAAAGAATACAGCAAAAATAAATTACTGAGAAAAGAGATAATTTGTCTTTTGTTGAAAGTTTTTATCTTAAAATATATTAGGAATTCAAATAAACGAAACCGCAGCAAAAAATCTCCGGATCATAAAAAAGAAATTGTAGAAAACTTCAGCAGTCTCGTAGAAAAGCATTATAAAGAACTGAAAATCACTTCAAAATATGCAGAAAAACTCAATTTGACACCCAATTACCTGAATGCACTTATCAAAGAAAATATGGACATTTCTGCGGGCGAAATGATTAAAAACCGGGTAATACTCGAAGCGAAAAGACTGCTCCTTCACACAACACTTTCTGTAACGCAGATTTCCTATGAGCTTGGCTTCAACGACAACTCTCATTTTGGAAAATATTTCAAATCTTCTACAAAATACTCTCCTCAACAGTACAGATTACTCAACCTGTAAATAAATTTTCTGATATAATCTGCCTGAATTTAAACAATAAAAAAGCCCCGATAAAGGGGCAAATGTGACCTCAGCGGTGCATTTTTCGAAAAATTTTTTAGAAGATTTAGATAAACTTGCAGAACTTTCTAAAATTAATGTCCATTGAAATATAATCTAAAAGTACAAGTTAAAGCTGGATTTCTCAAATTTAATAAGCTTGGAAATATATTGCTGTACATGGCACCAAAATAGCACGCATAAAATAAAAAGTAAAGATAGATTTTTGGCATGTAATCAAATTTAATTAACATTTCATCGTTTCTAAACCGAAACACCATTTCGCTCTGCTGACTGCATTTTTTGAATTTGTTCCATTGTGAAATGTAGACGCTCTAATAAGTTATCGTAAGTAATTATATCGACAATATTTTTATATTTTCTTTTGACTACATCAAAATCGCTTTTTTGATCTAATGACAAATTATTCTCCCTGCCCATTATTATTAATCCATTCGGATTTGCTATTTTAATATCAAATCCTTCGGGCAATTGTGTTTCATATCTATTACTTAATTAAAGTAATTACAATAATTTAAAAAAAACTTTTTTGAGTATCATTAAAAATTCTTGTCAATTACAAGTTAAATGGAAAATTTACAGATGCATACCATAGCTTCATCTCATTTTTCTTACTGATTTGTTTTAACTCATTTACATGTATCCGAAGGCTTTATTTAACTTTTAATTTGCTTAAGAATCGAAAAATAATTTAAAGCGACTTTATAACATCTATTATATTTCGATAAATAAAATCCAATTCCTCCGAAGTAATGCAGTACGGAGGAACCAAATACATCACATTTCCCAATGGGCGCATGATAATTCCTCTTTTTAGAAATTCATTGTATAACATTTTTCCTATTTCATTAAAGTAAGAAGTTTGTTCATCGTTTTTAATTTCCCATGCCAAAATTGTTCCCGTTTGTCTTACATTTTCAACCTTTGGATGCTGTTGCAATGTTTTGGAAAAGTGTAAATGTTTTTCGCTGATTAACTTAATTTGAGCCAAAGTTTCTTCTTTCAACAAAAGTTCCATACTCGCTAAAGCAGCCGTACAAGCCAACGGATTTGCAGTAAAAGAATGTCCATGAAATAAAGTTTTATATTTATCATCCGACAAAAAAGCTTCGAAAATTTCGTTTGAAGAAGTCGTAATTCCCATTGGCATTGTTCCGCCCGTTAAACCTTTTGAAAAACACATAATATCCGGTTTTTCAGAAAGATAATTAGCCGCAAATAATTTTCCCGTTCTTCCAAAACCTGTAAAAACTTCATCCTGAATCATCAAAATTTCTTCATTTTTGCAAAACTTCATCAATTCAGATAAATCTTCCGGTTGATGCATCAACATTCCCGCAGCTCCCTGAATCAAAGGTTCGTATATAAAACAAGCAATTTCTTCCGAATGATTTTTAATAATTGATTTTAAATCATCAAGATTTTGCGAAGTTGGAGTATCAATGAAAATCACTTCAAAAAGCATTTCACCGAAAGGTTTTGTCCAGACACTTCTCCCGCTCACAGACATTGCTCCAAAAGTATCGCCGTGATAAGCGTCTTTAAAAGCCAGAATTTTCGTCTTTTCCTTCCCTTGATTATGCCAAAACTGAATGCTCATTTTCAAAGCAACTTCAACCGCAGTCGAACCGTTATCAGAATAAAAAACTTTCTCCTGATTATTTGGCAAAAGCTTCAACAAATTTTCCGAAAGCTGAATCGCGGGTTCGTGGGTAAAACCCGCAAAAATAACCTGTTCCAACGTATTCAACTGCTCAGAAACCCTTTGTGCAATGGATGGATTTGCGTGTCCGTGAAGCGTTACCCACCACGAAGAAACTGCATCGATATATTGTTTTCCGTCCTCATCAAAAAGATAAATCCCCTTTCCTTTCACAATCGGAATTGCATCTTCTGCGGTCTGCATTTGCGTGTAAGGATGCCAATTGACAGCTCTGTCACGCTCTTGTAAAGTCATATTTTTAGGCATTGGCGTTCCAAGTTTCAAACTTCTCCATCGCTTTTTCAGATTGTCCTTTCATTGGTTTCAAGCCTAAAGTCTGCAACATTTGCATATCTTCCGAAACTCCTGGATTTGGCGTTACCAAAAGGGTTTCTCTTTCTCCCGTAAAGATCGAATTCGCTCCTGCCATAAAACACCAACCTTGCTCAAATTCAGTCATTTCAATTCTTCCTGCGCTTAGACGAATCATAGATGAAGGCATGATAATTCTTGCTGTTGCGATCATTCTCACCATTTCCCAAGTATTCGTTTTTTCGTTGTCCTGAAGCGGCGTTCCTTCTACTCTTGCCAATGCGTTGATCGGAACAGATTCCGGATGTTTTGGCATCGTTGATAACGTTAAAAGCATTGAAATTCTGTCGCCGTGCGTTTCTCCAAGACCGATAATTCCGCCTGAGCAAACGGTAATTCCTGCTTTTCTTACATTATTGATGGTATTAATTCTATTATCAAAAGTTCTCGTCGAAATAATCTCTTCATAATATTGTTCCGAAGTATCGAGATTGTGATTATAAGCGTACAAACCTGCTTCCTGAAGGCGAATTGCCTGTTCTTCGGTCAACATTCCCAACGTACAGCAAACCTCCATTCCGAGGTCGTTTACACCTTTTACCATGTCGATAACCCGGTCGAAATCACGGTTGTTGCGCACTTCTCGCCAAGCTGCAGCCATGCAAAAACGTGAAGAGCCATTATCTTTTGCCTTTTGAGCATGGGCAACAACCTGTTCCGTCGGAAGTAATGCCTGAACTTTTATATTCGTATGATAACGAGCCGCTTGTCCACAATATGAGCAATCTTCAGGGCAACCTCCGGTTTTTATGGAAAGCAAAGTCGACATCTGAACTTCCTCAGGATTGTGCCATTCGCGGTGGACAGTTGCTGCTTTATAGATTAATTCAAAAAGCGGAAGATTGTAGATTTCCTCAATTTCCTGTTTCGTCCAATCATTTCTCAATTTTGTTTTATCTTTCATTTAATTTCTAATTGTTTTGTAATACTTTTTATATTTACTTTTGTAAAATCTTTGATGTCAGGAATTCTTATAATTTTTGTTTCTGACTGAATGTTTTTACAAATAATTTCTTCTGTATCAAATGGAAAATTACCGTTAAGAATTAAATATTGCAGTTTTATTTTCCTTTGATTCAAAGCCATTATGGACAATAAAGTGTGGTTGATACAACCCAAATAATTTCTCACGACTAAAGCGACAAGAATTTTTAATTTTTCGATTAAATCAATAATAAATTCGTTGTCGTTTAAAGGGACCATCAATCCACCTGCTCCTTCTAATATTAAATTATTTTGAGTTTGAGGAAGTTTAAATTCATTTAAATCAACTGTAATTCCTTCTTCTTTCGCTGATTGATGCGGAGAAGCTGCTAATTGAAATCGATATGTTTCAGGATGGCAAACAGTATTTTCTCCAACCCAACTTTTGATTTTCATGCTATCAGAAAAATCCAGATCTCCAGATTGAACGGGTTTCCAATAATCTGCATTAAAATATTTCGTTAAAACTGCTGAACAAACGGTTTTTCCGACTTCTGTTCCGATTCCGGTTACAAATAATTTCATGTAAATTCTTTAATGATATTTGTTAATTGTATAATTTCTTCTTCAGTATTAAAACTATGCAGACAAATCCTCAATCGCTCCGTTCCTTCTTTCACAGTCGGACTAAAAACAACGTAAGTCAAAAATCCATTCTCAAATAAAGTCTCTTTTAAAGTTCTCAATTGATGATTGTCCGGAATAATAATCGCCTGAATCGGACTATTTTTGGAAGATGAACTTTTCAAATTCTGATTGCGAAAAATTTTAATATTTTCCTGAAGTTTGATTGATAATTCTTTACGTTGATTTAAAAAATAATATCCTTCTTTAATACTCATCCAAAGAAAATCATGCACTGAAGTTGAATAGATAAAAGGAGATGCAAAATTGATGAGATAAGATTTAATTAAATCATTCGTTAAAATCACTGAGCCATGAGTTCCAAGAGCTTTTCCATACGTAATAACTATTGCTAAAACTTTATTTTGAAGTTGAAATTGATTAACCAAACCATATCCAAAAATGCCAAAAGCATGAGCTTCGTCGACAATTAAATTGGCATTATATTTTTCTACGATTTCAGCAATTTCATTAATAGGAGCAAAATCTCCATCCATGGAATATAGGCTTTCGATCGCAACATAACAAAGTCCGTTTTGCTTTTTTAAAATCCTTTCTAAATCCTCAACATCGTTGTGCTTGAATTTCAATTTTTTGGCATTCGACATTTTACACGCATCATGCACAGAACGATGAATTTGTTCATCAACAATAATCGTATCATGACGAGTCGGAAGTGTGGAAAACAAAGCTAAATTGGCATTATAACCGGAAGGAAAAAGCAATGCAGATTCATATTGATGTTCTTTAGCTATGAATTCTTCAGTTTCCATAACAACAGAACTATTTCCGCTTATTAATCTTGAACCTGTACTTCCTTTTAGCAATTCAGGATTTTCTGTGACTTTTTTTAATAATAAATCCTGAAAATTTTTATTTTTTCCTAATCCCAAATAATCGTTAGAATAAAAATCTATTCCTTCCTGATTTTGCCTTAAAGTTCTTAATGTGCCGTTTTCTTTTCTTTTTTCTAAAGCTTCCTGAAAATGATAAAATCTATTCTGCATAATTTAATTGCAAAACTTCCTCAGAAATTGTATTAATCCATTGTTCATGAAGTTTCTTTTCAATATTTAAAATAACTTCAGCATGAACTTTCCAATCTTCCGAAAATTCACATAATTGATGAATCATTTCCTCCAAATGTCCTTCTTCTTCTAAAATAATAGACTTAACCATAATTTTTGACGACGTTTTTGTCAAAATATCCTGATAAATCGGATATAATTCATCAGCACGAACTTCAATTGAATAAGTGACTAAAAGATAGGCTGCAAATTTTAATTCTTCTTTACTTAATTTAAAATGTTGTTGAAGATATTTGCAAGTTTTAATATCAAGAGAATGAAGATATTGTCTCGTTGCAATAGAAGCCAATAGTTCATTACTTTCATAAGTTTTGCATAATTCAGAATCAATTTTTCCGATTTGTTTTTTAAGATAAAAAGCATGGCGATGCTCTTCCGTTGCATGTTTTAATTGAATTAAACTGACTTTCGTCGGATGTTCACAAGCCGAAATTTTTCTCGCTCCTGCATTTTCCATGAATGAAAGTGTATTCAGCCATTTTGCATGAGTTTCATTGTGCTGAACAATTTTGTCTAAAAGATTGTAAAATTCCATTCTTTTTTGTTTTAGTTCAAAAGTAGTATATTGCCGGATGGTTGAATGGTGCCAGTTTTAAGATTATGGATAGTCCGGTTGAAATTCCTTATCAAAGTTTCATTAAAATCGATAGAAATTCTGAGGTTTCTATGTATATGCAAATTTCAAATCAGCTGATTAATGCAATACAACGTGGTTTTTTGCCTTTCGGAACAAAACTTCCGGGAACGAGAGCTTTAAGTCAGATTTTGGAGGTTCACAGAAATACAATTGTTTCCGTTTACGACGAATTATTTGCTCAAGGTTGGGTAGAAAGCCTTCCCAATAAAGGAACTTTCGTTATTGGAAAAGATCAGAACAAACCTTTAGAAATCAAAAGTTTTGAGAAAAAACATCTTGAAAACTATCCAAAAACGACCGGATTTCCGTTCAAAACATCCAATATTTTAGATAATCCTTTCGAACATTCCACTTGTGAGTATATTTTCAACGATGGAATTCCCGATATTCGTTTGACACAAATTGATCAACATTCCAGAATTTACAGCTCTATTTTAAAAAGAAAAGCACATAAAATTGGGCAGTACAATCATGATGGGAGTGAATTTTTCAAGCAAAATCTATCTAAATATCTCAACTTATCGAGAGGATTGCCAATCTCAAAGAATAATCTTTTGATTACACGAAGCACGGAAATGAGTATTTATATTGTTTCTGAAATTCTTTTATCTCAAGGCGATACTGTTTTGGTGGGAGAATTAAGTTATTTTTCCGTCAATATGATTTTTCAAAAAGCTGGCGTGAAAATTCAATCGATTCCGATTGATGAGGAAGGAATTAATGTAGATGAAGTTCGAAAAATTTGTAAAAAACAAAAAATAAGAATGTTGTATCTTACACCACACCATCACTATCCTACGACAGTTACTTTAAGCGCTCAACGACGGTTAGAACTTCTAAATCTTGCCAATGAGTTTGGTTTTATCATTCTAGAGGATGATTATGATTACGATTTTCATTACGACAAAAGTCCGATTCTTCCTCTCGCAAGCGCTGATACCAACGGTATGGTAATTTATATCGGTTCATTTGGAAAATCGTTAGCTCCGGGATTTCGTACCGGATTTATTGTCGCTCCCGAAAATCTAATGATCGAAATGCGAAAATATCTTGGAATCATAGATCGACAGGGGGATATTTTAATGGAACACGTTTTAGGAGAAATGATTACCGAAGGAGAAATCAACAGATATTTAAAGAAATCTTTGAAAATTTATCAGGAAAGACGGGATCATTTTTCTTTATTATTGAATGAATATTTAGGAGAATGGATTGACTTTAAGAAACCTTCTGGCGGATTGGCCATTTGGGCAGAATGGAAAATTCCTATCAATTTAATGCAGCTCAGTCGCGATTGTGCAAAAAATAATGTCTTCATTCCCAAAACATTATTGTATCAAAACAAAAACCTTATGGCGATGAGGTTAGGGTTTGGAAATTTGAATTTTGATGAAATGCAAGAATGCTGTACCATTATTAAAAATACATGTTTACTACAACAAAAATAAGCAGAAACAATAAAATGCTTCTGCTACCAATCAATAAACCAAACCAACTAACCTATTTCTTAATAATCTTCTCGGTCACGAAGCTATTATCTTTAAAAATAACTTTAACCAAATAGTTCCCAGAAACAGATGATGTCAAATCAATTTTAGTCCCTTTTGAAACTAATTTTCCTGTGAAGTCATATATTTCAATACTTTTAACTTCTTTGTCAGATTTTACGTAGACAGCTCCATGAGTTGGATTCGGATAAATAGCGACATTTTTATTTTTAACCGCTCCTTCGTTTGTAGAAAGATTGACTCCAGTTTGAATTTTAAAATCATCAAAATAAAGAACATAATCAGTTCCCCAATCCGGAACTGAACCATTAGAAGTATAGAATGCAAATTTTGTGGTAGCACTGTTAAAGTTGCTCAGTGCATATGTCTTTGTTGTTCTTGCATTAGGAATTCCTATGTTTGGTGAGTTTACACTCTCTAATTCTTGCCAAGTTGTTCCGTTATCTGTAGAGATTAAAAATTTAAAAACGTCATCTGTTTGCCCCTGTGGAGCCTGAGCTGTTGGATCATTAGAATAAATTCCTGATGCTGCACCGTAATCAAAAGACACGCTGTGACCTCCCGCTGACAAATCAAAACTCGGACTGATTGCCCAACAAGATAATCCCGCACTGTACATTTCAACAGAAACCGAAGGATTATTGTTTGTTTGATTATTTAAAAAAGATCTTTGTACCAAATATGCATTATACATATCTTCCTGCTGCGGTCCAGTCCCCACGGTTGGGTCATAACTGTATCCCATGTACCAGTTCTGAGGAGTAAATGTTGTAAAATCTTGTGTATAAACATTTGTTTGTGCAGATGCACCGCAATAAGCCAAAATAGCCAATGCAAAAGAGTAAATTGTTTTCATATATTTTTCTAATACTATCTTTTTTTGAAATATTTTACAAATTAAAAACTGTTGAAAAATCAACATATTTCTAAACTGTAAAAATTAGTTTTTTAAGCATAAAAGATTGAGTTGAGTCATTTTTTTAAGACTAAAAAAAATAATCTTCGTATGTTAAAAAATCAGAGACAATAATAGAAAATAAAAGCTTCGGTAATAAGAGAATGAATGTCGTTTTTAAGGAATATTCTTTAATTTCAAAACAACAAAAACAAATACAACCTATTAATTATCAATAACATAAATCTCATTTTCAATACTTTTATTTTGTTGCTTGATTTTCTTTAATTTCTTTAACAAAATGAATGAAATAAGTGCAAAAACACAGACCAACAAAATGAATAAATAAACTGCATTTTCAGAATTTCTGTCTATTTTATCTTTTGAAAGTTCCTTTTCCTGTTGTAGTAATTTGTTTAAAATCTGAATCTGGTTTTTATCTTCTTGTGAAATTTTCTGACGATAAAGACTTTGATAAAATTTACTTTTTTCGATATTTTTTAATCTTAAAAAATTAGAGGAAAGCTGCGTATAGACATCTGCTTCAATTTCTGAAATATTGGTTGTATTTTTAACTTTTAAAATAGCTAATAATCTTTCGTTGGAAAGTTGAAAGTTATTCTTCAATGAGAAAAGCTTAGCAAATCCCAACTCCACAGACTGATTAATAATCATGATATAACTTTCAGGAATTCCGCTTTTTTTTAGATTTTTATACGTGTTTATTTGTGAAAGATTAAGATAGTATTCAGCATCTTTTAGTTTGTTCATCTCCAAGAGACAAAAAGCCTTATTCAGATATGCAAGTTTAATATTAATTTTTGTGAGTGGATGATCTGAAATTTTATAAGCATTGATCGACTGATCAAAATATTCCAGTGCCATATTACAATCTAGTGTAAAGGCATAGTTCATTCCTTTCAGATACAAAATATTTCCTTTGATGTGTTGCTGAGAAGCTGGAAGTTTGGTTTTCTTTAATAAATCTTCAGCGCGGTTGAGATAGTATTTTGTTTTATCATTTACCTTCAGAGACTGATAAATATTCCCCAAAATGCCTAAAAATTTCAGCTCAAAAAGAGTCTTTTTTGATTTTACAGAAAGTTCAAGACCTTCATTTCCTAAATGCAGCGCTTCACTGTAGCGTTTAGTTTCGTTGCTTATTTTGGTTAGCAAAAGTAAAAGACGAAGCTTGTTTTTACTGTCTAACTTAGTATCTGAATTTATTTTAATCCCTTGTCTATAAGCCAATTCAGGATTCAAAGCTGCGAGTTTTTCAATTTTTTCTACGGTAATCAAATCTCTGTCTACAGCATAAAAACAGTCTAAAAACAACAGTAGAAAGAGAATCGCAAGTAATTTATATTTCATAGATTATCCTCTTTTAATTGCTGAATAAAATGTACCGGAGAAACGCCTTCCAAATTTTTAAAAACTGAAGAAAAAATACTGTGCGATGAAAAACCGCATTCTTCTGCCAAGTATTTTATTTTATAGTTCCTGTAAACCGGATCTGAATATAATTTTTCCTTTATGTAATTAATTCTTAAACCATTAATATATGCAGTAAAATTTTTGTTTTTAGAACTGTTGATAACATCTGAAATATATTTTGAATTGGAATCTAATTTTTTTGCCAAGGTTTGCACTGATATGTTGGGATCCAAAAAAAAATGGGTAAGCTCAAGTTTTTCCAACTTCTCCAGAAGAACATTTTTCACGTTTTCAGAGATTGTTTGCGGTTCTTTTTTCTTCGTCGAAATTGATTTTATTTTATCTGACATCAATCCGTACTGAATTCCTTTTTTCTTTTCCTGCCTTATTTTAAATAAAATTAAAATGATTACAATAATAAAAACGATAAAAATTACCCACAAAATAGCGTAGGTCCAATATTGAAAGTTTTTAAATTCTTCATTCCTCTTGTTTTCTGTGAGATAAATCCATTGTGAGCGCGCAAAAATTATATCCTGATTATTCTTTTTAAAATAAAATTCGTTTTTATCTGAAGCAGCAATAATATTAAAATCGTCTCTTTTTTCATAATAATAGCTTTCAATACACTTATAATATTCACCAACCAATTTTACATTAGTGGTATTTTCCTGTATTTTGCGAGCATTTAAAAGCCACTGTGATGAAATTTGGTTGGGGAACAATTCTTTTTTATAAACCTCAAATTGAGCATCATTAGAATAAAGATTTACAATTCTTTCTACATTAGATAATATCTGAGAATATTCTTTTTCATTTCTTCTTTCTAAAATATTCGAGACAAGAAGACTTAAACTTTCCCTAAATACATCTTTATTCTGATCATTAATCTTTGGAAGAACAGATACAAACCTATGATGCGCCTTTGAGAAACTATTTTCTATAATTAAATCATTGATTTTAAGAATGTTTTTGTTAATCTTAAATAAAGAGTCTTTTTCAAATTTGTCTAAAAAAGAAACCTTTTTGATTCCAGCTGAATATAAAATGTTTTTATACAGAATTTGTCCTTTTACATCTTGATCTTTATACGTTTGAATGATATTTTGAAAAGCTTCACTGTAATTATTCTCGTAATAATAAGATTGAACCAAAAAATAATTACATTGATTAACAACAGATTCGGATTGTTGATATTTCTTCAAAAAAATAATCAAATCACGAGCTTTCGAAGGTGTTTCTACAATCTTAGAGTTAACTCCCTCAAGTATCTGTTTTGTATCTGAAAAATTCTGCGCACGAAGCATATTAAAAAATAAACTTACAATACAGATCAATAAAAATCTCATGGCAAATTATAAAAACCTATCGTAAATCTGTTTATTTTTACATAGTTAAAAAATGAAGAATTGAATACATTTTAATAAAGGATTTTTATTCTAAATATTTATTCCTCAAAATTAGAACAAAAAACGATAATGAAAAACTAGATTTACGATTTAATTTTTTCAACCTCGCCCTTAATAGAGAATCCGATTCTTATTCTCAAAAATTCAGAACAGCACTAGAATTCGTCGATAAATTTTTGATACTAAAAAAAATTCAATAGAGACCAATATAAAAATAAAAAAATTTTCAAGATATAAACCGTGAACTACACAGTAGCAATAGAGATTATGCTAAATACGATCTCCAAGAATCAGATGCGATAGCCAAAGATCTCAGCATCAAGAATATCATTAGTTTCACTGAAAAGCATTTAGAAAATAAAGAGTTTAATTCAGAGGAATTTTTAAAAGAAATAATAGTACAGTACTCAAAATTATCTTCTTATGTTCATGGGGTCATATTTGCACATAGCGAAAACATATACTTTGCAACTGAATATAAAATAGTCAAAAACATGACTGTGATTTTAGGCAGCTCAATTATAATAGTACTTTAATGATACTATCAGAAATAAACATAGAATATCTTAATGTTTATTTTAAAATTTCGAGTAAGATTTATAAATTACAAAGCATAAATAAGAATTCGTCAAACCTTTAAATATAGCTCAATATGGATCAAAACAGCTGGTTACAAAATTTCTTGACAGAGGAGAATGTTAAACCTGACTTCAATAAAATAGAAAATGTAAAAAATTTCACAATACTCTGGAATCTTTTTGAAAGATTCTTTTGTGATAAAGAAGGCAGTTTAAGCACAATACAACAAAACCTAACTGATCTCAAAGAGAATGGCTACACATTACCTCCAAAATCATTCGATGTTCCATTTAACTATTTTCGTCAGCGCTACATTACTAATAAAAAAACGAATTTGATTTTTGAAAAGCTGGATTTCCGTGATACTAAAACCGATAAAACTTTTAAGCAGTCTTTAAAAAACTGTTTAGAAGGAGAAATCACTGTTGATTACGATAAACTATCTGCTTTATTGATCATAACCAGTAGATTCAGAAATAACCTTTTTCATGGCTCAAAAAATATTGCTAGAATATCTGAACAAGAAGAAAGTTTTGCACAACTAAACAATGTATTAATGTCCTTGTTAGATTTTTTAAAACAATCAGGAAAACTTTCATCCGCGGAGGATAAATTATGATTGTCACAATATATTACAAGGTAAAATTCCATTCATCATCAGAAAAAAAATAAAACAGTAAATTGTAGTAATAACTAAAATACAGGATGAATAAATTTAACGACATAAAACAATCCGAAGAATTTAACACTTTCTCTAATGAATTTGAAAAAAACGTATCCTTTTTAGAATCATTTTCTAGTCTTATTACGTACAGTGGTAAAATGATAACATTTATTTCTGATAAAAAGGTCAATTTCTTCAATACTATCTTGTTGAAAAGCTGTTGTAAAACGCTAAAAAATATAGAGAACTGCTGTTCCAACGGTAGTTTTTCAGATGCAAATACATTAATTCGAAAACTTAGGGACGATTTGCTACTACATGTTTATATATTGGATAACTCATCAAAAAGAAACATATTTAAATCAGAAGAACTTGACAAACTAGATCTAAGTGATGTTGAAAAGTTTAATGATTCATTTTCATCTATGAAGATAGATACTACACTTTCCGGAGATGAAATCGCAGTCGCCGCCTGGCTAGAAAATTCAGTGGATCAATTATCATCTAAAAATAAAAGAAAACTTAGCTTTGAAAACTACATGAGCTATTTTCAAAAAGATGAAAGAATAAAACAAATTTTAAAAGATTATAGCTTAGAAAGTTACTGGTTCAATTTAACAGTAAAACTAAATGATTATGTCCACAATAATGGAATCAAATTTACTTCTCATAATTTAGTCAATCTACCCAATACGAATTTAGAGGTCTTTCTGAACAACATTAACATTCGAGTTTCTTATATTCTGACATTTTTTCTCTTACTGATACTAATGACTGATTCAACTTTAGTTCGGTCAGATGATATAATGGATTATCTCGAAAATGACATGGTTCCTCCTGAAAATATTCAATACGAAATTGCACCATTCATCCAAGAATATATAGATGAAAAAGTAATACCATTACATCCGGAACTCAAGCAATACTTGAAAGATTATAATATTAATGGAATGAACATCCGCTAACTTATCTATCTACATATGGATCGCATTTTAAATTTAAATAAAGAAATTAGCTACTTATTAGACACCTGTCAATATAGAGAAGCTAACGATGCTTTAGAAAAAGCATTAACGAATCGGGATGTAAATGATTATTTAATCCTGAAAGCAATTGCAGGATTCTTTATTGATCTTGGAAATGAATCTTATGACAGGAAAAAAGTAGAGAAAGGTCTACAAATTCTGTTAGATAATAAGGATAAAATAAAAAACTACGTCACAGAAGATTCCATAAATTATTGTATAGGTAACGCATATCAATCATTTTACAAGATAGATACTGACGATGTCAGTAATTTTTTTCCGATCCCAGAGAATATTGAAACCTTATTTGAAGCTAAGCAATACTACTTCAGAAGTTTCAAAGCTCTTGATATAAGAAAACCAAACCACTACTCCATTCAAGTCTTTACTAATCTTGGTAATAATTTGATTAATTCTGGACGGTATGTTGAGGCGTTCCAGTTATATGATAACGTCTTGAATTACAATCATAATTTTTTCTATGCCCTAGCCGCAAAAGCTGAGGGTTTACTAACAATGGTAAAGTATTCACAATGCCCCATAACAATCGCTCTTTTTATTGAGGTTTACAGACTGTTTAACGAAGCAGAAAAACATAAGATTCCTTTTGAAGCTATCAGAGAAAAAATAAAAACAAGTAAGTCGTATGCGTATCAATTTCTTCAAGAACAAAATTTTTGTATCTCAAAAATTCCTCACGAAGCAATTTTAAATAACGAAGAATATCAAAAACATCCATTAAAACTTAAATTTTTCTTAGATAACTTTTTAAGTTTATCTGAACATAGCCTGTACTGCAGTTGTAACGGTGCAGAAAAAGATGATATAACTATTGGCCATGGTGGTTTCCAAACAAACAATAAAAAAATTGTACAATTAGAACTGCTCTGTAATAGAATAAAATCAGAATTCTGTTTTTCAAAAGAACTATTTTTTGATTACTTTCATGACTTAAAGACTGTTGCAGAAACAACTCATTACGAGAATTTAGTTGATGGAATTGTAAACGGTATTAAATATGAAAAGCTAAGAACAAGTTTTCGATTGTGTTTTGGAATTCTGGATAAAATTGCAGAAGGCATTTGCTACATATTTGATTTTACTATGCATAGAAATGAATCTATATACTTTGAAAATTTTTGGAGTGAAAAAAGAAATAGCACAAGATGGCAAGAAATAAATAAGAAAAGGAATATTCATCTTACTGCATTGTATAGTATTGCATGTGATCTTGAAAAAAATAATGGAGAATTTGGTTTTTACAAAGAATGGAGAAATAAATTAGAACATGGAATTTTTTCAATAAAAGACAGTAAGTACTTTAACAGCGGTTGGGAAGAGGAAAAGTTTTCTTTAAAAACTGACTTGGATCATTTTGAAAAAGAAACTTTAAGACTTTTACAACTTACGCGCTCTGCAATTTTCAGTTTTGTTTTTTGTGCCCGAATTGAATTAATAGAGTCATAAAAAAATGAAAACGTTTACCAATCCTGAAGGTATATTTGAAATTCACATACCAATTGACTGGGATTATCAGAATGAATTATATGGTTATGAGAACGAATCTCCTTTTAGTTTTCAACCATTTAAAAACCCCTTAGGATGTTTTCAAATTAGTCATTACAATAAACAGCAACCAAATAATAAAATATTTTCAAGTCAAGGTTACTTTGAGCGAAACTTAAAATTTGAAAAAACAAAAATTGATCAAAACGATGGCTTTGTCATAATATTATGGGGAACATGGGTCAAAGAAAATTTCTTTATGGCTAAATATATCTATCGTCCCTTATTGGTAGACGAACAATTAGTTCTTAAAGAAATAGATAAAGCAGAGGAATGTCTAAAATCGTTAATATTCATTGAACCTCAATCTCGCAAACAGGCTATTCACTTCTACCGGTATGAAAAATTTTTATCGGCTTTAGCAGCTACTTTTGACCTAACACAACGTGCACAAGAAAATGAATCCTCTATTGAACTTATTATAATATACGCATCTCAAATTGACGCTTATCTGCGTTTGTGCATCGTTCTTAAATATCAAATTATTGAAAAATCAAACTTGTTTAAGATTAAATACCTCTATCAGGATAAGACAGATAAAGCAATAACAGAAAAACGTATATACAAGGAAGCACATGACATGGGCATTATTTCCACAGAGATTTATGACTTTTTGTTTAATCTATACGCTGAAAGAAACAAAATTGTTCACAGATACATCATTAGTGATATTAAAACTCTCATACTAGATGAGATTGCTGAAAAATATGAAATGATGACAGAAGCCGTACGGCTGATTTTAGCCGGTATTGAAAAAGAACAATTTGAGAATCACACAGGATACTATGGACGTAAGAATCCGCACATTGATAAAAATATGGAGAATGCTGATTTTCTCAAGTCAATGGTTAATGAAAAACATTTTAGCGACAAATTTTATAGACAGCTTCCTGAAAAATAAATTTTTATTTTTTTTTGTGTCAAATGTAAATTTAAGTACATTTGCATTATTAAACATATCATGTGCAAAAGAGTATTGTTGCTAACAATCAAAATTTTTGTAACATGAAAACATGTTTATTTTGCTCCTTGTGGAGACCGGTATTTGTAAGAGCTTATACTAGAATACGTTTCGGGCGTCTAGAGTACGTTATTCAACATTGCAGGTCAAGACCTGGACAACACTAATTAAGCAAGGATTTATCCTTGCTTTCTTTTTTGGTATTATGTCCATTAAAATTTAGTTATCAGGTACGCCTTAGTGAAGTTTTTTGTTTGTTACTTCTTACAGGATTTAGCTTTACATCATAAAGATAAGTATAGCTGCAAAATTGTATTTAAATAAAAAGAATTTTTATGAATAAAAGATTAGACTACTACTATCTTCCCAAAAAATACTGGAAGCTACATTTGTTCAGAGACACAAGTTGCGAGAAAAAATTCGCAGAAGGTGCAGAGTTTGATATGCCTTCTTAATTTTTTTTAAACTTATTGAATGCAGGCTAAATATAAGTAAGACCTAAAACTTATAAATATAATCCATTATCAGATATTTCACCTTTAAGACTTTTATCATTATTGCCAAAGAAGCCATTTATAACAAAAAATAAATCATCTTTAATTTTCTTCACTTTTTCTTGATGTTGGTTCTCTTCTTTTAACTGACTTTTTATTAATATAAATTCCTGACTTAGTACTTGATGAAATCCCGTCATAAATAAAATGCTTAAAATAAGCTGGCACTGTGCTACTAATTTATCTAAATCTTCTTTAAATTCAGAAGATTCAATCTCAATCTTACGTGAATGATCGAAGTATTGTAAATTAATTGGAATGGGTTGTTTTATCGGAAAGCCGTTGTAATGTTTTACACAATTCGAAATCCAGTTGATTTTCTCAGATATTTTAAATGAGTTTACTGTTTTCAAAAGATCTTTTTCTATGATATTCTTCAGATATGAGTTGATGTCAATGAAATTATTTTCAAAATCAAGATCTTTAAAAAACTCATCTAAAATGTTTAATAAGTCTTTTAGATAACTTTCATATTTATGATAAGCTCCAACATATCCTAACCTTATTGTCTCATAGTAGTTCTCTTTAAGTTCTTCATTTGTAATATTTATTAGATGTTTGTATTTCGATGATTTCAAATTTTTTTGAAAGTCATGTGATGCTCTTAAGGAAGCAGGTAAATAGTACTGAACAAAAAGATTTTTGAATGCACTTATTTCTGAAATATATCTTACAACAAAATTAAACATCTTATTACCCAGTGGATCATCTTGGGTTAAGGAAAAGTCAGGTATTTGAGAAAATTGCTTTACTAAATTTTCTACCAAAGTATCAATTGGATTTTTTTTCATGTGTACAACTTCTTTATTAACTGATAGTAAATCACTTAAACAAAATTAATTTAATTTAGAAGGATTTACTTTTGTATAATGATGGTAAGCTTACTAAACTTTAAGCTAATAATTATTTAAATCTCATTTGATGGCAAAAAGTCTATTTCTGATCATAAAAACCTCCTTCACCGAGTGGAGACCAATACGCAAATTTGCAATATTTGTTAGTTCTCTCCTCCTCAGGAATAAATTTTACATTTCCTGGAAGGATACGGTTTTTTTTTAAGTTATTTGAAGTTAAAAACGCTAACATATTTTCTGCGATTACAACTGCATATTCAATCATTTCTTGTATAAAACCAGTCAGAGAAGTCTTTTTTAATTGACTTCCATTGTAATCAATTGATATCGTTGGTGTAAGTATGTTAGAGTCAATTTGGAGTTCAAAATTTGAAATATTAATTTCATTACGACGATGGTCCAAGCAATTTCTTATGTTTCTAGATAACATGATAATTGGTAAAACTTCTTCTAAAAATCTGGAGAAATCATCCTCTGCTTTATATTTTTCCTGCAAGTATTCCAAGAATTTTGAATAATATGATTGTTCGCTGAAGTCTGGATAAAATTTTCGAATTAACGAAAGCTGTGCTTGATAAAACTGGTCAAGTTTCTGAAAAATAGTCTTGCATTTAGTTTTAATATTTATTATGGATGGAGTTGCATGATCTAATCCCTTGTTCTTACGTAGGTCATATTCTGTGGCAGCTTGCTGTTCCATTTCTTTTAGAGCTTCGGCTTCTTTTATCATTTCGGATAACTCTTGTAACATATCAACAACAAGCCAAGTTGAATCAGCAATATTAATTGATGCATCAACATATTCAGCCTTAAATAATCTTTTTGCAAGTAAAAATATTCTTGAAAATATTTCAGATTCAGTTCCGAATTCAAATAATAATTTTTGAGAATTTAATGGTAAATCAGGATTTTCTCGATTTGGATCGATATCATCTGCAAAAATAAGTTCGTAAACTGCAAATTCTTTTATAATTAGCAAATGATCATCAATCTTAAACATTTCCATTATTGCACCATCTTCCTTAGAACCGATAGAAATTTGACCGCCTCTGTTTCTTAGATTACTTTTATCCATACTTTAAATATACTCTTTTTTATATAGACAGAAAATTATAATTAATGGGCTTTCAACTCTACTATGATTAGTATTAAAATCAGATATTCTTTTTGAAAATTTTTAAAAAAAAATCGGTAAAAAGGCAGCTAAGGTATTGTTGCCAGCCGTCCGCTTATCCTACCAAAAGACTACGGCATAAACGGTTTCCTCCCTAAAGGTACCCTCCAATTATTCCGTTTCCTTTTGGTCTTTACTCTTTGTCAACACTTCATATCTGCTTTCTTTTTTCCGGTTTTTCTTTTGAAAAATATTCAGCGAAGCCCAACGAGGCTTTCAGAGAAAGGACGGAGAAAAGATTGAAAACAAATTAAAATGTACAATCTTAAAACAAGCAGTTATGAACATTATCGGAAGACTGACAAGAGATGCGGAAGTTCGCACCCTGTCAAATGAAAAACAAGTAGTCAATTTCTCAATTGCTACCAATGACAATTATCGCAACAAACAAGGCGAACGAATCGAACAAACCACCTATTTCGACTGTGCCTATTGGATTTCTGCAAAAGTCGCTGAAATTCTTACCAAAGGAACTTTAGTGGAATTAAGTGGTAGAGCCTACACCTCAGCATGGATAGGAAAAGACGGAGAAGCACACGCAGGATTAAATTTTCATACTTCACAAATCAAATTTCACGGCAGTAGTAAAAAGGTGGATAAACAAACGCCAGAGACAGAAAGCAAATTAAAGAATGAAAAAATTGATTCGAATGCTAACGATAAAGACGATGACCTACCATTTTAAAAAACTCAAACACAATTTGTTCAACATTTAAATATTAATATCATGGCACATAATTTAAATTTCAACGACAGAACAGGGAAATACTCATTTTTCAGCGTAAAAGAAAAAGCATGGCATAACTTGGGGCAGATTGTAGAAGAGCATCCTACAAGTGAAGAAGCCATCAAATTTGCAGGTCTCGATTATGAGGTAGAAAAATCTCCATTATTTACAAAAGGTAGAGGTATTACAGAATCTCAAGACGCATTGATAATGAGCAATTCAGAATTGGAAGTTCCGAACTACTTCGCCAATATCCGCACCGATAACAACACAGTTTTAGGAGTAGTCGGAAAGGATTATCAAATTGTACAAAACCGCGAAGCATTTTCATTTTTTGATTCTATCGTAGGCGGTGGTGACGGAATTTTGTAGGAGACCGCAGGAGCTTTAGGAAACGGTGAAAAAATTTTCATTACTGCTAAACTACCTGATTACATCCGTGTCGGAAATTGTGACGACATCACAGAAAAGTATATTTTCCTGACGACTTCACATGACGGAAGCGGAAGTATTACCGCCGCTTTTACCCCAATACGCATTGTTTGTCAAAATACCTTGAATGCATCTTTACGCAATATGAGCAATGTTGTAAGAATTAGACATACATCAGGCGCAAAACAACGTTTGGAAGATGCTCACAAAGTCATGGGAATAGCTAATACCCTAAGTAAAGAATTAGAAAGCACTTTTAATTATTGGTCAAAAATTACAATTGGTGATACTGAAATGAAAAGACTGATTCAATTGGCACTCTGTCCTAATAAAGAAACTTTAAACCATCTACAAAAAGGAAATTTTGATGAATTGTCAACAGTTTTCAAAAACACAGTGGATGATGCTTTTGCCTATGCTATGATGAGTGATACCCAACAGATGGAAACGACTAAAGGTACTTTGTTTGGCGCTTACAATGCAGTAACAGGATTTTATCAGAATGTTAAAAGTTACAGAGATGATGAAGCTAAATTACAGTCGATTGTAATGGGTGGTACTGCTCAAATGAAATCTCAAAAAGCTTTCGAGTTATGTACAGGATTCGCCAAAGACGGAGCAGATATTTTCAAATTAAATTAACAATTGAGGTAACCGTCTTCACAGACGGTTACCATAAAAAATTATTTTATGAAAATCAAGGATTTACACGGAAAAAGCATTGAAATAACCGATTTGGAAAAGGCTTTAAAACAAGCTGAAAACTATAAAGGATATTCCCACAAAGATAAAAGCTTTGCAGAGTTTGATAGAAAACAAAAAACTTATTGGACTGATATTTATGACAAACTGCTACTGCTTAAAAAAAAATCAAAATGAGCATTCTTTCAAACAAGACAGATTATAAAGCTTTATCCTTTATTGGCAAAATTCTAAAAGATTTTGAAAATTTTCATCTATTAAATATTACCCAAGTAGATGATGAAGATTTGGCAAAGGCAAGAAATTTAATGACAGCTATTATCCATTCTAACGGATACAGGATTAATTATGACAGAAATTCTAAAAAATCAATTTTAAAAGACAATCAAAATGAATACTAATTTTTTCAGCCTACTCACTCAAATTGAGTTTACAGGCAATTTAAATATATCGATTCAGAAAGCAACAGATAATAATTGGATTGTCTCCGTACTGCTACAAAACAGCGGATGTGGAGATGATGCAAAAAACAGAATACCACCATTAAATCTGCGTGGCAGTGCTGAAGATTTGGACAGTGGATTTTTTGAAAACATTATACAGCCCATACAGTCGGCATCCTACTTAATGGTCAACATGGATTCATTTATGGTGCAGTTGGAAGAAGCCAAAAAACATTCTGCGATGGAAAAACAAAATTCTGACAAGGAAAAGAAAGCCAAAGACGAAAGGGAGAAAAAATATAGAGATGCGATGAAAAAAGCAGAGGAGCTTGAAAATGAATCAAAATTTAAGGATGCATGGTCAGCATTACCCAAAGCGTCAGAATATCCCGAATATTCAAAAGAAATATTGGAAAAACAGGAGATATACGAAAAAGAATTTGCCCCTAACCTATTTACCTCTTAACCTTAAAAATTAATCCTATGTTACTCGCAACAGAATTAGAAAGAGTCTTTATCATTATCGATAAAGGACAGGAGATAAAACTCAACGACCCTGAACCTAAATGGAGTGTTGAAGCAGTAATGAATTTTTACGCTAACACCTACCCCATTCTGACCACTGCAAAAGTATCTGCACCTGCTATCCGTGATGATACTGTGCAATATACTTTTGAAAGTGTTATGGGAACTAAAGGATAACCTAAAAACAGTATTATGAACTATGCAACGCAAAATCATATCGGGAACTATCAAAATCCCACAGCAAAAACAGCAGAAGCAACTGCACAGACAATTGGGAGAGTTCTCACAATGGATGAATCGTCCAAAAGATGCAGGCGAAATCAGAAAAGATTATCGGAAGTCAGTTCCAACAGTAATGATTCCAATGCTTTTTTGAAGTGTTCTTTTCTTCCTACGTTAGAGAAAACTGAAACTGTACAATATCATCAGAAGTCAAAAAGATTTGAAAGGGATTTTTATCGATCCCTTTCTTTTCTCAAAGAACATTATCAGATTAATTCAAGACAATTTAAGGATTTTGAATATCCCTATAATATTGCATTGGAAATTCAAGATGTTCAGAATCAACTTAAGAACAAAACTCGAAATTGGGAAGAAATCCAATTGATACAAGATAAGGGAAAGGTTTATTTCACGAGTGAAGAACGATACAATACTGGAGCAATCCTATACTACATTCCTGTTATTCCACTTTATAAGTTATCAAAAATTAAAAAGTATAAAAAAACTTTTCATATTATGCTTTCTGTTTACAGCTATTTGTATCATATTGTTGATATTCCTTACTACAGACAGGAAGCAAGTTATCTGTATTGGATGTACGAAATGTTTGAGCAATGGGCAAATGAAGATGATGAAGACCAAGAGAATATCAATCTACTGTTAGATATTAAAAGTGCTGAATGGATAGGCGATTCTATTGAAAAGAAAATCTATAATCTTCAAAACTTAGAACAGTTTAAAACAAGGTTAGAACGGTTCAAAGCGAATGATGATTTTGATAAAAACTGTTTTAGTTTAGCAGAATCCTTTTACAATTTATCACTACAGTTCCCCAATTCAAATATTCTGAAAAATGCAAAATCTAATGTGATATATAATCAATATGATGATGAAGCGGATGATAACATCGTTACAATGGATAAATACATTTCATTCTGTGCTGATGCACAAGGTTATTTATTTAATACTCTTTTTCAAAGTGTTAATAATGAACTGCAGGAGTATGGACAAATTGAAGAACCTGCTGTCATTAAATATTTTGATAACCCTAATGCAGATACAAGCAATCTTGATTTTGAACATCAAATATTTAACCTAATTGAAGAACTTATTGATTTAATGACCAATATTTAAATATAAACCAATGGAAAATATAATAAAAGATTTCGGAGTACTGTATAATCCTGTGTCTGCTTTAGTTTTTTATCAATCTTCTGAAAGTGATAGAGATACTTATGTTGAACATTTTGATATGGATAAGAACGGAAATCCCATAAATGCACACCCTTTGACAGTTCGTGAAGCAAAATATCTGTCCAAAGCACTCTCTATTGAAACAGAAAAGAATAAAGAGTTTTTAAGACCTCAAAATATCCTTAGCGATAATATTCTCCATATTAATCCAAGCAAAAACGGTTCTGTTATATGGTACAGCAAAAGTCGTTTTGAAAACCTATTCTTTTCCGAAAATCTGGAAATTAATAATGGTAAGGCGTCAATCCCTGCGCTAATATGGTTTGCCCACAAACAGAGTTTAGTGATATTCGCACTATCTTCTGATAGAAGACCAACGGAAAAAGCAAAGCTATACCATGCACCCTTTTTCAATATCTATGAAAGCGGAAATGTTTGCATGGGAACTGTAGATGTTAATATTAAAAATTCCTCCTCTGTTGAAGAATTTACCAAAGCTTGGGAAAATTATTTTTTTAACAGCTATTTCAGCCATTTAATGAATGGACATAACCCGATCAAAGGAAATTGCGTCAATCTTTGGAAAGAACTCATTAACACAGAAAAAGCATTTCCAAAAAATGTACTGAAAACAACAAATAAAACCCTCAAATATTTATTGCCATGACAACCGAAAAAACAAAAGTTCACTTTACTGATAACTATCTAATAAGTCCTACAAACCCTGTAACTGTAAATGTTATTGGAGCAGGTGGAACGGGTTCAAAGGTTATGACAGCATTAATGGAAATGAATCATAGCTTAATTGAGATGGAACACCCTGGACTCCAGGTTCGTTTGTGGGATAATGATATTATTACCTCAGCCAATTTAGGGAGACAGCGATTTGCGGAGTCTGAGAAAGGACTTTATAAATCAGTGGCATTAATAAACCGCTGTAACCGATGGACAGGAACTAATTGGAAAGCAGAAACCAAAAAGTTTGCTTGGGAAAAAGAAAGGTATTACCCCGAAAATGTTGAAGCCAATATCTACATATCCTGTGTTGACAATGTTTCTGCACGTTTTGAAATTGCCGACATTTTAAAACATAAAAGACATCATAATCCAAATTTAAAATACTGGCTGGACTTTGGAAATACCAAAGACAGAGGTCAAGCCATACTTTCCACCATCGGAAATATCAGACAACCGAATTCTGAAAAATATGAAGCTGTTGCAAACCTACCCTTTATTACAGACGAGTTCCGAGATTTGCTAAAAAATTCGGAACAAAGTGACAATACGCCAAGCTGTTCCGTTGCTGAAGCACTTGAAAAACAGGATTTATTTATCAACTCTTCATTAGTGCAAATTGGTTGCAGTTTACTTTGGAATTTGTTTAGATATGGGTTCACACCATATCGAGGATTCTTTCACAATCTCAAGGATTTCAATACCCATCCCTTAAAAATCGAGTGAGAAAAATTTCGGCAAAAAGGCAATTCCGACTTTAGTCGGAACAGTCTTTTTGCATATTATATTGATACAACCTATTTGAATACCCAATCAATCCATTGCTTTCAAAAAAGTTGTGGATAGTGTTCAGATGTCGTTTAGAAAAACGACAGAAAAAGATAATTTCTCCCTGCACTCGAAAACATCTTTTTGTTGATCGATAGCAACACTTTTGATGTCCACTAGAGTTTCCACTTCATCTCAAAAAAGTTGCAGTTTTAAAGCATTTAATTCGTAATTAAATATTATACTAAATACTTTTTTATAATGATCTCATTGTTTAGCTTCATAAAAAAAGCTTGGTCTAAAACCAAGCCTTACATTTCAATTTAATTACTATGAAGCATTATCGAATTCAAAATCTATTTTAGTTTCATTTCCAAAACTATCTCTGATCCAAATACTAAATTTATGCGATTCTACTGATTCAGAAGTGTAATGCAGCCTAAACTGTTTTTGCGGCAATAAATATTCATCATTAGGCAGATAAGGTGGGTCACTGTAATATTGAAGTTTTCCACTTCCTTCGTATTGAAAATATCGAATACTATACTTTGTTTCATTAAAGTTAGATGCCGTTACCAATGAAATTCTAATTTCCACGGTTTCATTCTCCTTTATCTTTGTGGGAACAGGCATCACTTGTACTTCAAACGGAAAGTTCTGTTCTATTTCCAAATCGTTATCCTGACAGGAACTTAAAAAGAATACGATAAGTAAACACTTAAATAAATTAGAAAATTTACACTTTATTATATTGTTCATTATATTATTTTTAAAAATTATAACGTAATCCAAAACCAAACAGAGAGTGTAACGCACCAAGCTGACTGTCTTGCAAAAAGCGCAGTTGTCCATTTAATGTCAATACAAAATGCTCTGTCAAATAACTTTCTAAAGAAAGCTTTCCTGCAGCACCATAAATGAAATTTTCGGTTTCATTTAGGATTGAGCCATCATCCAGCTTATATATCCCTCGGTTGACTTGTTCATATCCCACTAAACCACTTATACCAAAATTAAAATTGAAATTGCGCAGGGTATCTCCTAACAAATAGAAACTGTAACCGCCATTGAGTAAAAAAGTTTCCATGGGGATATCGTAATTACTATATTTATAATATTTCCGGCTGTACTCAGCCATTCCAAAAAAGTATTTGCCATTCTTTCCGTAAGAAATAAGTCCTGCAGTTAAAACATAGTTTTGCTTTTTAGGAGAACTGGAAAATACTGAATAAGACATTTCAAATCCTTTTTGCTTGGGAATCATTTGCTGTGCGAAAGATTTCACATTGAATGTTAGAATCATGATTATTACTGTAAATAGCTGGCTCATTTTAATTGGTTTTAAAGTTTAAGCTGTCGATTAGTTTTGCACCAATAAGCTCTGTATTTTCTAACTGAACTTTTTGGTGTCGTCCACCATTTCTTTCAATAACCTCAATTTCCAAAACCTGATCTTTAAGTAGGGTAAATTGATTCAATAAATAAACTGCAGTAATATGAGAATCATGTGCAACGGTCATCACTGGCGAATAGATCCTGACAGGCTCCAGTTGCTTATCCTGAATAACAGTTCTTTTAAAATTTTTCTTGTCTGCAATTTTAAAGTTAATCATCTCAATGTCATAAGCTACATTACTGCTGTTATCAACCTCAATCGTAAAATAGAATTTGCTGTCATTCACGTGTAATGCACGAACAGAGAATTGAATACCGAAACTTTTTGACGCAATGTGCTTAACAGTTTTACGGCTTTTTCGATACAGGCTTTCCATGATTAATTTTGTCAGGGATGAAGAGCTTCCTTTGAGATCTTCAAAAAGTACGTCTGTAGAAAATTGTCTCTCAATATTTCTCTGCATCTTTGCAAGATCATAACTGAGAGCTGCTGGAAATGCACTGTAAAAGACATCAAAACAGTAAAATTTACCATCTTCTGTGATGACAGAAAAATTGGTTTCTTCTTCAAAATCCCTAACTGCAGATTTTATTCGGAGAACGTTGCCAACCGGCTCTGTTTTATTGGCGACTAACAGTTCACTTCCCAGATCAACATAGCGTATCGCTGAAGGAAATATCAAATGGCTGGTTTTATTATAGGTCACCTGCATATTGAAAGGTTGTAGTTTTGCCTGTTCTAATGATACGTTCATGGTTGCTGAATCCTGACCTGATATTCTGCTTACAAACAGCAGAAATAAGATTATAAGAACATAATGGCTCTTTTGTGTATTCATTTTTAATTTTTTGATTAGTTATTTTTAGGCACCAGCAGGACTTCATGTCCAGCTTTTACCGTTAATTTTAATTGTCTGACTTTTTTCTGAAAATAGCCTGACAATCCCTGTACTACTCCCCTGCTGAGATCAGCTGCAATCTGTTGTCCTGCGGATTGAGTCATCATAATATTGGTTCCCGAAGTCTGGCTCATATTGGCAACTATATCATTTACAGTATTTTGTTCAGGTGAATACGGAACATATAAACCTGGCTGTCCATCATTATCATGAACATTGATTTCAACCGCATACACATTCCCTTTATATTGTATGGAAGTAATTTTTAAATGAACTCTCCCGCTCTGAAATTTACCGGTTGCTGTTAAAAGGCTTCCTGCCGGAATTTCAGTGCGCCCCAACTGCATTCCTTCAGAAAGTCTTATAGATAATGTACTCTGATTGACAAGCAGCTTTGTTTCAGAAACAGTACCTTTTATGGCATTTTTAATTTGAGCTGAAGTATTTGTAGCTTTTTGGATATCATAAAATCTATTCTGATTCAGTCCTGCAATAAAAACACTGTCGGATTGCTCTCTATATAATGTTGAAACAATACCGGAATACACTGGTTTTGCTGCTGTAAGCTTTATCTTCTCTTCAGTGGGTTTTTTATTCACTTCGGATGCGGATGTATCTCCCTGCTTCGCAGTTCCAGGAAGATACTTAGCAGCCATCTGATACGATTTTTCCATCAGCTCTAACTGGTCATTGATTCCAAGTCCAGCCGGAACACTATTATTCTGCATTGCTTCACTCTTCAATCTTGAAATTTCTTTCCGAAGCGCGTTGACTTCTTTATCCTCACCAACATAGAATGAGTTTAAGGCTTGCTGTGCATTACGGTAACTGCTCACTGCATTTTGGTTGGGTTGCTGAAGTTCATTTGTGATATCCGGTGTAGCTGTTAAATTACTGTTATCGGATTTTAAAGCATTCTGATCATCCCAGTAGTCCGACAAAGTGTTTATCACATTTTTTTTCTCTTCATTCTTCTGCTCTAATAAGAGCTGCTCATAAGCCTTTTGCTTATCAGACTGTAACTGACCATCTTTCGCCTGAGGAATAGAAGCATTAAAACCAGCATCTTCAACGATAGTACTGTTTGATTTTGGTCTAAAAATTAGATAGAGGCAAGATGCACACACTACAGCCATCAAAAAATAAATGACTGGTTTCTTCACTTTCTCCCATTGGACTTTTGGATTATTGTTTAACCCGATAGAATTTTGGGGAAGATCATTTTCTGTAATTTTAATTTTTTCAGAATCTTTCATATCCTATTTTTTTGTAGTTGACTGGATTAAACCAGTATGTCCCAAACATTTTTCTACAGGTTTTTTAGAAATACCGTCAATATGATTGATGGACATCGTATTGAATCTCTTATCTTTAGAAATACAGATATTAATGATGACGATGAAGGTCACGAGGACATAACTGCCAAAGAAGACCTTAGTCAGTAATCGCTGTTGTTCTAACCGCAGACTTTTCCAGTGATCTTCAGTCTGAAGAATATAATGTTCAATTTTATCTCTTAGCTTTTTCATTATTGTCATTTTAGCGTTCAACAGTTTCAACATCTTTATTTTCAATTACATTAAATTTTTCAATAGTAAAACCCTGCGGATTACTGTCAGACCTGACAGAATTGACCAATGAGCAATCCGTTATCAAATTTCTGATGGTTAGATTACTTGACCTGATAATGAACTGTCTTGCGTATGTTTTTACATTATACGGATAGCTTTCAAAGTTGGCAACGACACTGTCAACCTCAATTCTTTGCTGGATATTTCCGGAAATAATTCTGTTGTAATATCCTTTCTCCTGAAGGTCTTTGTAATAGTTAAATGCCGATTGGTCGGCCAGATAAAATGCTCTTTTTACATTGCTTTCAATAGCATTTTTGTCAGGTGCTATGGTAAAGAACAATTCGTGGAACCGTCTGACATGCTCCCTGGCTTCAACTGGTCTGTTGATGGACATATCCTGAGATAAAGCCACCATTAGCGATTTTCCATTATCAAGGACATAAATTTTCTGACGCTGTTCTTCTGCAAACTGATATGATTTGAAGACAACCACTCCCACAACTGCAAAACACAGCATAGCAAAAACAAACGTAAACAAACGGATTTGCCTGAAGCTGCTTTCAATATTTCTTAAAGTTTTAAATTCCATAGAACTATTTTTTTTATTTTAATAATCTCCCTGAAATATTACCTGTTCCGGTACCAGCTGCAGCTCCTGCGATATTTCCTGTTTTTGAAGCGGTCTGATTGACATTGCGCATAAAATTACCTGCACCTCCCGCCTGAATGATCCAGCCAGTTACTGTAGGAACCGTAAAATATCCGATGATACCAATGACCATATAAATAATATAGACTGTATTGGAGGTGTCAGGTATAAAGGTTGGATCTGCCAGCATTTCTATATCCCGTTCCAAAATGAGTGATTGGATTTTTGCCAGAATTGAGCTGAAGATATCTGCAACAGGCAACCAGAGATAAACACTTATATATCTGGTCAGCCATTGTGTTAATGTCGTCTGAAATCCATCCCAAACTGAAATCGCAAAAGCTATTGGACCCAGAATGGAGAGAACAATAAGAAAGAAGGTTCTGATCGTGTCAATAACCAGTGCAGCAGCCTGAAAGAGAATTTCCAAAAATTCTCTAAAACCGTCTCTTATCTGTTTCTTAACTTCAAACATCTGCCTTTCCATGTACATACCTGACATGGTAACTAAATCCGATGGCGACCAACCAAGCTCTTCCAGTTTTTTATCAAATTCTTCGTTCGAAATCAGATAGGCCATTTCAGGATTTCTAAGCATGGCTTCTTTTTCGAGAAGGTCTTTTTTCTGTTGTAATTCATTCAGGTCTAACACCTGATTTTCCAGCATTGAATGAGTTCCCTGAACAACAGGACTTAAAACACCATTAATACTTCCCAACACCAATGTGCTGAAAAACATAATGCAGATACCGATGGCAAATGGTCTGAGCATAGGAAACAAGTCAATAGGTTCTGCACGGCTTAAGGACTGCCATACCTTAATGGCTACATAAAACAGTGCTCCCAATCCTGCGACACCTTTTGCAACAGCTGCCATGTCGGCACAAAGCGGCATCATTTCTTCATAAACGGAGCGCAGTACTTCGTGTAAGTTATTAGGCTCCATTTCTACCAGTATTTTTGATTAGAGGTTCCGTATAGATTTAGCACCCTCTGGGTATTGTTCTGTTTTTTTGCTCTCAGATAGCTGACAGAAATATTTTTATTGGTAAAGTATCTTACCAGATTGTGATAATCTTTAACTTCCTTATAGACCCGGTCAATGACATCCATCCTTTCTTTATCATTCAAAGATAGATTGGTAGAGGTGACAATCTGTTTCAATTCTTTGAGCAGCTCCGTACTTTCATTGAGTAATGTCGAATAGCCGTTGGCGATAGCAGTCAGCTCCTGAGCATTAAAACTTGGGTCATTAAGCATCTTTCCGAAATTGTTGACATACATATCGGAAACATCACCCACTAACAGAACCGTCTGCTGCACTTTTCTTGCATCTTTGACAAGATTATTGACAGCTTTCAGTTTGTCGTAATATTCTTTTCCCTGTTCATAGACCTTCTTGACTTCGTTGAAATTCTTAACGACATTTGATACTGTTGATGAGGTCTGCACAATCTCATTAGCAGAGTTTAAAATCCCTGAAGCCAGATTAGCAGGATCAGTTACTACAAATTGTGCTTTAACAAATGTTACGGTAGCGAAAAATGCTAGTGCTAATGTTTTGATGATTAAATTTTTCATTGTTGTAAAATTTTAAAGGATTTAATTTTCTTTAGTATTCGATTTTATTCTCTTAAGAGAAATTCTTTTGATGGCATGTTCTACATTGCCGTCAAGTTCAGAAGCCAGATTCATGACCTCCATTTTTTCTGTTTCTTCAGTCGTATAGGCTAGATATTCTTCAGTGGAAACTTCAGTGGCGTAGACCGCTGAATGAGTTCCTCCTAGTCCTATCCAGACTTCTTTGTAAAGTCTTCTTGGATCATTGTTCATGTTGATTGACAATACCTGAGATTTTTCTTTGTCAGTCAACCCCAGCATTGCCTGAATATCGTCGAACTTATTCATGTATTTTCGCTGGTCGAGAAGGATTTTACAGTCTGAATTATTGATAATACTTTCCTTGACAATGGGTGACTGGATGATATCATCGACTTCCTGAGTTACTACGATGGCTTCTCCGAAAAATTTCCTTACCGTCTTGAATAGGTATTTGATGTATTCTGCCATTCCCTCCTTGGCAATAGCTTTCCAGGCTTCTTCGATCAAAATCAGTTTTCTGATACCTTTGAGTCTTCGCATTTTATTGATAAAGACTTCCATAATGATTATGGTCACAATAGGAAACAGAATTTTATGATCTTTAATCGCATCGATTTCAAAAACAATAAAACGTTTTGATAACAAGTCCAGCTGTTTTTCTGAATTCAACAAATAATCATACTCACCGCCTTTATAATAAGGTTCCAGAACATTCAGAAAGTTCGCAATATCGAAGTCCTTTTCTCTGACTTTCTTCTGCTCAAGAACTTTCTGATAGTCTTCTTTAACATAATTATAGAACCCGTTAAATGAAGGATGCTCATCGTCATTTTTGATCATTTCAATATAGCCGCTGACTGCATTGGATAATGCCACTTCTTCCGAACGGGTCGGTGGTTCATCATCTCTTTTCCAGAGCGTGAGGATGAGTGTTTTTATACTCTCCCTTTTTTCTATATCAAAGATTCCGTCATCTGTATAGAAGGGATTGAAAGCAATGGGGTTGTCTTCAGTGTAAGTAAAGTACACTCCGTCCTCTCCTTTGGTTTTTCCCCGGATCAGTTCAGATAGTCCCTGATAGGAATTACCGGTATCGACCAGCAATACATGAGCGCCCTGTTCATAATACTGTCTTACCATATGGTTGGTGAAGAAAGATTTACCACTGCCAGAGGGACCCAGAATAAATTTATTTCTGTTGGTAATAATACCCTGCTTCATCGGAAGATCTGAAATATCGATATGAATAGGTTTTCCTGTCAGGCGGTCAGCCATCTTAATTCCGAATGGTGATGGAGAATCCTGATAATTTGTTTCTTGGGTAAAAAAACATAAGGCAGGCTCAATAAATGTATAAAAGCTTTCTTGACTTGGGAAATCTGCTGCATTCCCGGGAATGCCAGCCCAATACAGAGTGGCTGTATCAGTAGTGTTATGTCGTGGTTTGCATTCCATCAAGGCCAGTGCACTTCCGGTGTCATTCTTCAATTGTTTTAGCTCTGCAGGATTATCTGACCACGACATGACATTGAAATGAGCACGTATGGACTGTAAACCGAAAGAATGGGCTTCGTTAAGGTATTTTTCAATCCATTCTTTATTAATTTGATTCGCTCTGCTGTATCTTGCTAATGAATGCATATTCCTCGCAGATTTTTCAAACTTGCTTAAATTCTCATCACTGTTATCAATAAATAAATACTGATTATAAATATGATTGCAGCTTAACAACAACCCAACCGGGGATGCAAAAGACAGAAGACAGTCACTGCGGTCAGTACTTAATTTTTCATACCGGCTGTTTGATGAGACCGTACCCGGTAAGTCCTCTGTATCAGACAAAGTATGCATACTGATGCGGTTATTTCCTATCCGCATCTCTTCTGAACCCAACTTAATATCCTGTAATGGGGGATTGATTTCACGGGATAATGTCAGGTACTGCTCCAGTAACCCTAACTGTTCAGCAGTTCCTGATATTTCATCTTCCGTCATTCTATCAAGATGAATATAACCGCTGTCATTCATTATCCTCTCCAGCTGATCAACAGCTTCGAGAAAACGGTTGATGACTTCTTTGTCTTTAATCTCTTTAGGAATCAGTTTGCCTTTACATAATGATGAAAAGTTACTCTGCATCCTCATTCTTTCTTTACTTGTTTTGGTAATGAACAGGTAGCAGTAATGATTTAAGAAAGGTCTTTCACTGAAGTGTCTCTCAAAAGATTTTGAAAGAAAACTCTGGTCATCTTCAGAGAGATCAGGATTATAGTTCTCTTTAATAAACCAATCCTGCTTATGAACAACGGTAAAGTCAGGTAAAGTCTTAATCCCCTTGAACCATGCAGAGTGAATCGCATCATACTCAGCAGAGGCTACGGTAAACAGTTCAGGAAGTCTGACCTTGAAGCAGACTGTTACATCAGCGTCTTTTGAAATGATACAGTCATTTTCAATCGCAAGCAGTGGAAATTTACTCTCCAAGGTTGCTGCTTTGGAAGAATTTCTCATGCTGAAGGTTTTTTACGGTTTGTTCTGAGATATCTGTGAATGCTCTTGCGGCTGATAATGTATTTAGGATGTTTTTTAACAGCACCTAATTTCATTAAGCCGTACTCTCCGTATTTTCCGTTCAGTGCGAAAGTTTGCCAGATCAGAAGCCCACTGCTGAATCCTCCAAGTATTAGACATAGATAGGTATTGACGCCAGCCATATACATAACCATGACACAAATCAATAATCCAAGCAGCCCGCCTGAAAAAATAAAAAGGTATTGTGCTTTCAGACCCTTAAATTCTACCGTCCTCCCTATTCCTTTGTTGATGTGATAGGTATTCATAATCATCATTTTAAAGAAAGAATGAACGTAGAATTGTTGCTGCGACAATCAGGAATATACAGGCTCCAAACCAGCTTGCCGCCGTTTTACTGGTGTCGGGGTCTCCACTGCTGAATTTGTTGTAAACCTTTACACCTCCAATCAATCCGACCACCGCACCAATCGCATAGATAAGCTGGGTAGCCGGTTCAAAATAAGAGGTAACCATCTGTGTTGCCTCATTAATCCCGGCACTCCCATTTCCCTGCGAAAAAGCATTAGGCGAAAGCAATATTGCCAATAATGCACACAACAGTTTTTTTCTTTGTTTTTCCATTTTGTAAACAATTTTTTGTTGATGAGGCCTGCACTCTGCAGAACTCAGGAGCAAATTTGTTGTGGAAAAACCAAGGATTTTTTAACTGTCTTTTAAAGGACTTAATTGGCTCTGGTGATGCTTTTAGTATTATTTAAGTCATAAAAAAGAGACTATCTTTTTATAATAGTCTCTTCCTTAAATTTTAAAAAATCTTTATTTAATTCAAAATATTATTTTACTGCTGATCCCAACTTATTAAATGCATAGGGAATTACACCTATTCCCAAGGATAATAGAACTGTCATCAGATTGTTTAAATCCGGAAGTTTAGATGGATCAGCAGTATCAAAGTACGACCACATATAAAAGCAAGTGATAACGCAACTTAAACCAACTGAAATTAATCCGCTGATAAATGCCAAAAAACGGCTGACACTCGTATTTTTTGGTGGATCAGAGTTTTCACCTGCTGAATTATTAGCTACAGTTTCTTTTAGCGTTTCGGGAGTAATATCGTCGACTTTACTTAAAGCAACAAACCTTTCTGTTTTTTGTTCTTCCATTTCGACGACCACACTCTTATCTAAAAGCAAATCTTTAAGCGAAACTTTATCCTTTTTTAATTTTAAGAATACACTTAATAAAATTATTCCAAAAATTAAAATCGGAGAAACTGCAATCCAGCTCTCTCCATTTGTAATTCCAGTTTGAATAGGATTAGATTCAAACGTTAGTATTGAAGTTAATGTTATCATGTTAAAGGTTGTTTAGTTTTTTGTTAAATCTAAAGCACAAGAATTTAGTTAGAAAATCAATTGTTCAAGTCAGTTACTTTTTCTGTAATTTTAATCCTAAAAGCCAAAACTGCTGATTTTGCAAGCCTTTAGCTGGATCTGATCCGTAGTTGAATGTGCCACTAATTGTAACAGTCATTGGATCATTAAGCAAATATAAGTTTAGACCAGTTTTAAACAAATGCGTGTAATATTCTCGTATCCCCGTAGAATTTGCAACATCGTACCTACCAGTATATTCGAGACTTAAGGAAATTTTCTTCTTGGCATCACGTTGAATTCTTTCCAGATTAGATCCTATTTCGTAATTTACCACAAATTGCGGACGTAAAATTGATCCTTCTTTAGCTTTCGAATTTGCCATAAAGTTATATTGCAGTTGATAAGATGGAGTAATGGAAAAATACTGCAGAAATGGACTTTTTGTGTAAGTATTTGTTCCTAGATTAATACCTCTTATCCCACTTCTAAAAATATCATACTGACCAGTAAATAAAAATGATTGAACTGAATCAATGACATTCCGAGAGTATTTTAAACTCATTGATGCATAATGAGATATCATAACGTTATCATTAGGTTTCCTATTGATATTTGCAAAATTTACCGATACACCAGTCTGCCAATTGTACTGCTCTTCTTCAACCAATGTATTTCTATGGTAAGAAAACAAGGGGGTAAAGCTCCATCTTTTTTTACCTTTCTTAAAATCTATTTCTGAGTTTACATCTCTTATCCATTGCCCTTTTGTTTCAAAATTATATCCTATGGCAGCATCGATCAACCAGGAATCGTCTGCTCCTTTTGGAAATGTTAATTGGAAAATTGCAGGATCGGGTTTATCTGGTAAAGGATCAATTTCATTTTGAATGGTAATTTTGGACAGAAATTTTTCGATGGGTGTATTATCTGCACTAACTGTTTTCGAATCCAATGAATTTTTTAACAAATGATATTTCTTTGTTATTATCCCATACTCTTTTTCTAATTTCCGTCTTGTTAAATCAGTTTTGTCTTTATATTTAAACATTTCTCTTTTTAGATCCTGTCTCTCTTTTTCTAATAAATTAATTTCTTGATAAGAGAAACTACTTGTATCGACGCTATCATTATTCTGCGCAAGAATGAAAGTACTGATTAGAAAGAAAATCAGTGTCATTTTTATACTATTCATAATTTTAGATTTTGCTAAATGCGTAGTCGATAACTTCTTGAAATATCTCAAACTCAGCCAGATCATCGGGATGAACTTCTGCTTCTTTATTGTAATCCATTATAATCTCTTCAACCGATGTGTACATTGAATCTCTTGCGTGCTGTGATTTTATATGGTCCGAAATCTTTTCAACCGTTGGATTTATGCTATTGGGATCAGTTATCCAATTTCCAGAAGCTCTCAAAATAGCTTCAATAATTCTGGTTCCCATATCCTCACCATCACCTAGCTCGGCTAATGAAGAAATATTTGAGATTTCCTCATTATGCGAAAATCGAAAATAGTCACCCTTCAGAGGTTTATTGTACGGGTATGCTTTATTAGCAATTACTTTGTCTGAATTTGAAAGACTATGATTTTCTGAATTAATAAAGCATGGAGAATTTTTTCCTGATTCATAGTATTCTTCATCATAAGCGTAGTGCATTATTGATAAAGGATCGTGTTTGGTGAAATACAAACCATGTCCTGATAATTGTTGAAAATTATAATCGACCTGCTCCTTTGACCACCCCAATTGTGACATATCAGCATATAATTTGTCAAAATCAAAATCACATTGTACCGTTGGACTCTGATGTTCATGATGAAAACCTAAGGCATGACCAAATTCGTGAAGAATTAATCTTTTCCAATTTGTGGGTAGCTGAATATTAAAATTCTCTAAATTCATAGTCAGTGATCCAGGAGGGCACAGCTCAAGATTTAGTGCTTCTGTACCAACAAATGACCAATATCCTTTATCCTCAAAACCTATCCTTATATCAGAAGAATCACCGTTAACCCATTTTCGAAAAGTTTTTTTATTTTGATCAATACCAAAATCAAATTTGATATTTGCATATTTTGTCCACTCTTGAGCAACAGTAGCTATATTATTAATCAAATTAAAATCTCCCCCTTTAAAACTTACAGATAAAATATCTTTGTTCCACAGAAGGTTATTTTCAATAACGGCTTTATTTGATTTTCCCAGTTCATTATTTTCAGATTGACTGATTCGTAGGGCTTTTAATCTTAAGAGAATTTCATGAGGGTATCCCTCAAAAATAAATTGATTTTTCATGGTTTAATGATATTAGTTTCGTCTAAGATAATAACATTGTCTGACTTAAGAAATACCACTTTTGTGGTATTTAATTATAGAATATTTTTACATATACTTCAACCTTTCACTTAAAAGTAAATCACCGCTTTTTTGTGAGTAGGTTAAACCAAAATATAAAATGTTTTGAACGAATAATTATTATCATCAAACGTCATCCAGATATGATTTATTAAATAATTTCAATCATAAAAAAGGGAATTTGTTTAAACAAATTCCCCAATATCGAAACTGTCCGAAGAATTACTTTTTTTAGAGAAAATGATTTCGTTATCATTTGAAATGCTTTCTTTCAACAAATTGGAAATTCGCTTTGAAGCTTCGCCCAAAGAATTTTCTAATAAATTAAAAAGCTCGGTTCCGTGAACTTTTTGAATAATATCAACTGCTTGCTTTTCTAAGTCAGACTCCAGTACTTCTTCCTGAAGAAGCTGACCCACAGTACTCAATTCCTGAAAGGTAACCCCTGTAGCAAAACCGCTTTCAACATTAGAATACCTGTACTTCCAATCTTCTTCCTCTAATTCCCAATCTACATTTTTGAATAAAATATCATCAATATTTTTACTCAAACCTTCATTGCCCAATAATTCTTCGTTAGTTTCTGAATCAAAATTATTTACAGTCATTGAAGGAGATTCAACTTGTCTTTCATTGTCTCTGATTGGCAAAGCCTGTCTTTCTCTCTGTTTTGTACTGCCCATCATAGATGGGAGATCTGTTTCTATATCAGAAGCTTCTTTCCGTCGGACATCGATTGAAATTTTTCTCTCCGAAAGAATTAGAATGATAATAATTAGCAGGACTATTATGATTATTTGTTCCATAAAAAGATATATTAAAAAATTGGACGGTATTTATTGTTAAAATCATCTGTGATTTGCTTTTCAAACATTTCGAAATGGTAAGCCAGAATATTATCAAGATAGGCATACAAAGGTATATGGTCATCGGCTATGATTTGTATTATGCGTGACAGCCGTTCGTGGTATTCCTGACGGATATAAATACTTTTATCACCTCGCTTAGTCATTGTATGATGAGTGAGAAACTGCTCCACATAAGTGATTTCATTCTCCCTTTTTATTTTTGTTTTTGCTTTTTGATTTGTTACTTGCTTTTCCTTTGTGGAATCAAACTCTTCAATCTTCAGCTCTTTTTTGGGACTGCCTGCCATGATCGACATCAAGTATTGTTCATCTATAGCTTTATCTTCACTGTTTTTTCTCTCATTTTCCATCCAGTTATAATTTGATGATTCTTAAAAACTCTTCTATAAATTGGTCAAGTCTGCATTGACTGATAAGTTTGGGATCTGCCGGCAGTAATGTCGAACGAAAAACTGTTTTTGCTACTTCTTCGCCTTCTTTCCTAAATCTCTTACTATCTGTAATTGTAGTTTCCATAAGATGAAGTCCTAAATCACTAATGACTTTACCATAATTTTTATATAATTGCGTTCTTTCTCTTCCATCGACCTGATTCCAAAATAGTTGGATGCTGCGAATCTCGGTTTTGTTTTCTTTCATTAGAATATTGGTCAGGACATCTGTAAAGCTTAAGGTACTTTCTAAGACAACACGATCAGCGGTAATAGGAGAAAAGATATAATGGACATTGGTAAGTGTTTTTAAAATACCTGCAGTATTAACTGTTCCGGGTAAATCTAAAAAGATCACATCTGGTATTATTTCTATACTATCAAGATATTCTTCCACCTCTCTTAATACCAGATCTGACTTGCTTTGAAAAATGGGATAAGCCTTTTTATTTATGCTTGTAAATTGTTTATGGGCTATCTTTTTTAGAACATCGTTCTGCATTACGGTTTTCAAATCCCGCTCTCTCATCTGAAGTAAACTGTACTGTGGAAAATCACAGTCAAAGACAGCAACTTGATATCCCATTCGATAATGAAGAATACTTGCGATCAGTGTTGTAAACGTACTTTTTCCTACACCTCCTTTCTGAGTGGAAAAGGCAATAATTGTTGGTTGCTTTTCTGTTTTCATTTTTTATTTTTTGTTAAACTTAATTATCAAAAGTGAAGGGTTGCCAACTTTCAAGCAGACTCTATCTCAGACGAGCCATCTTGCCAGTAATTTAATAAGCAGGGCTTCCTGAGATAAAAGTTGCATTCTCTCAGTACTTATCGAATGCATCCCATCCTCCGAACCTGACAGATTGAATTACAGAATACATTCTATCATAAGCGAATTCTCTATTGACTGCATTCCTGAAAGCAGGACTGCAAGAAATCAAAACTTCAATCTTCAATGCAGTTAGGAATTCCAGCAATCACTCTGCTGCAAATGAATAATATTTCTCTTTCTGGTCTTTTCTAATGGTAGTTTTTGACCTTCAGTGTCGCCATTTGGCAATCTCTGATTAGCTATCTGTATAAACCATAGTTTTTTACTTTGTTATAGAAGACTTAGGAGTCCTGATCGGTTGTAGTAATGAAATAAAAAGGTGTAAAACATCTATTCAATTAAAAGCTCTTCCTTTCACCCGAAAGGGGCAAGTTGTGTTTTGAGCATCTCGAAATATTTTCGGATGCTGAAAACAACTTGCCCTTGCAGGGGGCTGAAAAACAATCTCCGAAGTCGATGTTTTATATAATAATTTAATGGATAGATATGGAAGAAAAAAATAACAATAGAAAGAGAAAGACAGGACGGCGACCAAAAGCAGATCCTGCAAAAATTAGATATACGATTTCATTTAATGAAGTGGAACATTCAAAATTTCTTGAACTTTTTGATCAGTCCGGAATGAGAGTTAAAGCTCATTTTATAACATCATGCATATTTGATAAGACGGTTAAAACGATAAAAATTGATAGAGGAACTGTAGACTTTTACATGCGTCTAACATCATTTCACAGTCAGTTCCGTTCAGTGGGTGTCAATTACAATCAACTTATCAAATTACTTTATACTAATTTTTCAGAAAAAAAAGCAGCTGCATTTCTGTATAAATTAGAAAAACAAACATTAGAAATGGTTGATATTTTTAAAAAGGTGATTGAGGTAACTGAAAAATTTGATCAAAAATATTTAAAAAAATCATAGTAAGATGGTAGCAAAAATTGGCAGAAGCAGTAATCTTTTTGGTACTTTATCCTACAATAATGAAAAGATTGAACAAAATAAGGGTGAAATTATAATGACAAATAAAATAATTGAGACCGCTGACGGAAAATATTCAGTTTCTCAATTGGCAAAATCATTTGATTTATATCTTATTAACAATAGAAATACTGAGAAGCATACACTGCACGTTTCATTAAATCCCGATCCTACAGATAAAGTACCAGATGAAAAGTACAGAGAGATGGCTCAGCAATACATGAATGAAATGGGCTATGGAAATCAGCCATTTGTAGTGTTCAAACATACCGATATTGATAGAAGTCATATCCATATTGTTTCGGTCTGTGTAGATGAAGATGGTAAGAAGATCTCCGATAAATTTGAGAAGATTAAATCTATGAAGACCTGTCGTATGCTGGAAGAAAAATTTGGATTAAGAAATGCTGCTGATGGAAAGAACCTCCAGAACTTAAAAATATTTAAACCTGTAAACTATGTCAGTGGAGATGTAAAAAGTCAAATTGCATCTGTAGTTCGCCACCTTTCCTTACATTATAAATTTCAGTCTTTTGGAGAATACAATGCTTTATTATCTGTTTATAATATAACATCGGAAAAGGTTGAAGGTTTATTACAGGGGAAATCTCAAAAAGGACTGCTTTATTTTCCAACTAATCATCATGGTAAGAAATCCGGGAAACCTTTCAAATCATCTTTATTTGGCAAGAACTCAGGATTACAAATGTTACAGAAGCATTTTGATATTTGCAAAGCAGAAATGAAAAGTAGTAAGGACAGGAATATGATACGGACTGAAATTATTAAAGCTTTACAGCAGACTAATAATGAGATAAGCTTTAAAGAAAAACTGTCCCAAGTCGGTGTAGATACGGTCGTTTACAAAAATGACAGCGGAAGAGTTTTCGGTATTACGTTTATTGATCATAATGCAAAGTCAGTGTGGAAGGGATCACAATTGGGCAAAGATTTTTCAGCTAACGTGTTTAATGAATTTTGGAATGATCAAAAAACACCTAAAGTTGATAATCCTACAGAAAAAGATATAATAAATACAGAAAATCCTGGAAGAATAGTTTCTGAAGAACAACTTCACTTATTTGAATTTATGAATCAGTATGAAAACAATAAAGCTTCAATCATCGATGATTTCGGTGGTCTGTTACCTTTACTACAGGCTGAGGATTTCGAAGAGCAAGAATTTGCCAGAAAGTTAAAGAAAAGAAAAAAGCTTCGGAAATAAAAAAATATCAGTATAAAATCAAATTTAAGTGGACAAAAATATCATCTTTCATGATAAACCATTTAGAATCTGTATTCCAGTTTCAACAGAAGATATCTGGGTAATAACTTGTATTCCGTCTTCGAAATGCTGACATCACTAATCATGAAGTCTTTATAACTTTTTGTGTTAAAAAGATTATTTCCGACAGCCGATAGGGTGAGCTTATTTTCAACAATATGGTATCTGAATCTGAAATCTGAAAAATAGTACTGATTACTACCTTTATCCAGATTTCCAAAAAAATATCTCTCAGTTTTAAGCTCAAAATTAACTTTTTTATTAAGGATAAAAAATAAATCAATAAAGGAATAATTATTTGTAAAAGAGTTTGAAATACCTGTTTTTACGGTTGATGTATTCCATCTGGAGCCTAAATGATAATTAAAAAAACCTTTAAAGCTTGAACGCATTTCAGCACCGTAATTTAGACTTGTCGTTTCAACAGATCTTAGTCCCAAATTATTAATTTCGTTTTCAAAATTGGATTGGGATAATCCGATTGTTAATTTGAGATTGGACTTTAGTGGTTTGAAATATCGGTTAACATCAGTATTCAGCATAACTGTATTTCTGTCTTTAATAATGATTGATTCTGATTGTGAAAAATTTTCCTTTATAAATGTTCTGGTACTCAAATAATCATGATTATTAGAATACTGAATTGATGCGTTGGCAAAAAATTTATCCCCCCAACTACCGAACTCATAATTTACACTCACAATAGACGAAGCCAGTTGATTAAAATCGTCAAGACCTTTGGAAAAAGATCGGTAACCATTTTGAATGAACTGACCGTAAATATCTTTTGGCTCAACTAGTGCTTTATTGTAGGAATATGAGCCAAGAAATTTATTCTTGTCATTGAATCTCCATTCTAAAGAAAATTTTGGATTAATGAAAAAATTTGAATAAATGTTTTTTGATGAAACCGTTTCACTGACAGCAGATATCTTATGACCCTGCACCTGTGTTAGAAGATTGATTTTTCCAAAATTAAACTGATATTTTCCTACAGCATATAAGTCGTTAACTGATGTCTGTCTGTTGTTTTGATATTCTGAAGGTTGTACAATGACATGCTCATTATTTTTGATAAGATAATCAGTGACTAAATTATCACTTCGATATTGGTTACCGAATTTAAATTCCAAAAGATTTCCATTTTCTTTCCTTGAAAGTAAATGCCCCTCAATACCTGCAAACTGCATTTTTCTTTTACTAATCTGATTGGTATTATTCGCAGACAGATTTGGAAAAAGATCATTGAAAAGAAATTGGTTCACAGAATAGTCTTCAGGAAGAGTTTCTGTAATATATCTGCCAGTAAGCAAAAACACATTTTTATTCTGAAATTTATGGGTATATACCAATTTTTGATCAAAAAAACTGTTTTGGTTGCTCAGCTGTTCAGCTATGGGAATATTGTTAAATAATAAACTACTTTTTTTTCTTTCATCTGAATACTTATATCTGCTGATAAACTCCAAGGATTTGTTTTCTGAGATATCATAAAAAAAATCAAGCTTTCCAATAGCCGTAATATTTTTTTTCCGTCCTTGGAAATTTTCAGAATTAATAAAGCTCTCTTCTCCTAAAAGATAACTTTGCGTACTGTTTCTAAAATAGTCATTTTCATCAGTGTTGAGCAGCCCTAAAATTTTCAGTTTTGCCTTTTCAGAAATTTTAAATATACTATTCAAGGAGACAAGTTCATTATTATTGAAATTGATTCTGTCCTGTTTAAGATTAGGCATTGAAAAGTCAAGATTAAGAAACGGATTAATCTTTTGATTGTTACCTATTCCGGAAGCTTCTTCCTGATTGGTCGACGTAATAATATAATCCGTGTTTCCGGTAGACTCAACTCCTATATTGTTCAGACTTGTTAAAAAATAATATTTATTTTTCTTTCCAAAATTCATTATATTGCTTCTTACATCATATCTCGATTCGGGCGCAATACTGCTCCCTGCCTCCAAATTTCCAAACCATTCTCTTTTGTAATCTTCTTTGAGTGTTAGATTCAATGCAACTTTCTGACTGTTTTCTACATCTTTTAACAGTTTATTATTGGAGTATCTCTGAAGTAATTCAACTTTGTCAATCGGATTGACCGGCATGTTTTTCGTAAGAATTCTGTAGCCTTTTTCAAAAAAATCATCTCCTTCAATCATCACCTTTTCTACCTCCTGATTACCTACCTTGATTGTTCCATCGTCAGAGACATTAAGTCCCGGAATTTTCTTCAGTAAATCTTCAATGACCTGTTCATTGCCCTGACTGAAAGATTTTGCATCAAAAATTATCTTGTCTTTTTCAATGACAATTGGTGATGTTCTTTTTATTTCTACTTCCTCAATTTCGACTGTTTTAGGGTTGAGAACAAAATTGTATTCCTGTAACTGATTTGGTGCGCTTTTAGAAATTTCAAAGGTTTGTTTCTCAAATTCAATTGCATTTATGCTGAGAAGGTATTTATCTGATGTTTGTGTTTTAATCGTGTAGACTCCCTGATCATTGGTGCGTGTATAGCTAAGCGTATTTCCTGCCACATCTTTTAAAATAATGCTCGCACCGGAAATAGGTAAGCCCTTTAAATCTGAAATTTTGCCCTGAATTGTTATTTGGGCATTAGCATAAAGGCATAAAAATATTATGAAGATTGAAGAAAGAGATTTTTTTACTTTTCCCATTCAAAAACTTTTTCAATACCTAATCGGGTTGTTGTGGATTTTTGCAACGATACTCCCTGTGGTTTTCTTGAATCAATTATTTCGTTTCGCTCTCTAATTTCAATATCTCTTTTTGCCATATATTCTTTCATAGATATTAAATCTTTATTTTCGCTTTTATTAAAACTGATAACGTTTTTATGTTCGAACGGATATTTAATATCCACCGCATGCCAGTGATACTTCAATGCACTGTCCTCTGTGAAAACCTCCAGAATCAATCCCGGTAATTTTCCAAATTTCCAGGGTCCGGCAGAGAATGGAAGATCTTCAGTAAAATATGCTGTAATTTTAGTACCTCTAAACAGACATGTTGCTTTTATACATTGAAAATTTCCAATTGTCTTTTTTTCATCGCCTTGGATTACCCAATTAAATTCAGGCATTGTATCCTCTATTACGATACGGCTGTTATTATCCTTATACTGAATTTGATAAATTACCGGAGAATCATAAGTCGAAAAAGTCTCTATTTTATCCAGTTTGATTGTCTTCTGATTAACTTCAAACTTTAATTCATCTGCATTACTTTTAACATTATTTTTGTTATCCAATATGAGAGGGTCATTGGAGTATAATGCTGATTTACCGTCTGCAATCAAAGATTCATTGTTTTTTACAATTCCATATTCTAAAACATAGTTAACACGAATTGATTTATCCTGTGCAGTCAGAGCGTTGGTAAAAAGAAAAAGTATAAATAAATATATAATACTGTTTTTCATAAAGTTATATTTATAGAACCGCCAAAAATATTGGCGGTTCTTGTTAAATTTAGTTGGTTCCGTTGTTTAATCTGTCAACGTGAGCCTGCGCAAGTTGCTGGCAATTTGTATAACTGTACGCCCACAGTTCATAAGTCTGGCTTGACTGTGAAGTTGTCCCATCTGACCAATACGTTGTTGTCACAATAGTATAGGTACAAGTTCCAAATGCATCAACTTTTGCATCACCAACTGTGTTTACAAATTTAGACATTAGTGAAGTGTTGGCAAACCCTAAGGTTGCTCCGAAAACCAGCATTCCTGCTACTAATACTTTTTTCATAATAAAAATTGTGTTCCAGATAGTTAAAGAGCTAAGGTGGAACTTTATTTAGCCCTTGTGTAATAATATTTATTTAAAATCTGTCAATATGGTATTGCGCACTACTACATCTTCCAGATTGTAAATCATTATAATGAAACCCTCAAGAACTCCAATCTCTTCAATTGATGATTTCAAAAAAGACAAATAACCAATCCTAAAAATTTGACATTTATGAATTAGGACGTATTTTTTCTATCTTATGAAACTGGAAGGGGATTTTTTTAACTTGATTCTACCGAACTCAGAAACTTTGCTTATCTGTAATCTATTTTTTCATCAAGTTCAATAGGATTATTATTTTTCTTGATGTTTTCACGGATACTTTTTTCAACTTCTTTGTAGTCCTGAGATGAATATTCAGTTCCGTCATTTTTAAGCATTATCGCATTCCCTTCTTTATATTCAGGAATTGGATTTTCATAAAAATTCATCTGAATTTTTCTCCATTCTTTTTCCGTAATTTCAAATTTTCTGATTCCTAAGTATTTTTTTAGAAGCTTTTGAGTATCATAAGTTTCTTCAAAATTTTTGTTTTGGACAAATGAAAATATATAATCCTTATCCTCATCTGCTATTTCAAGTATAAGTCCTGGAAGACCATAGAAAACATAAGGACCGAATGGAAGAGGTATTTCATTTGTAAACCATGCATTCCATTTTCTACCACCGTATAGACAAGTTGCTTTTTGTACTATAAAATTACCTATTCTTCTTCTTTCTTCTGAAAGCTGCCATTGAATATTTTTTTGACTTTTAAAAACGTAAAAATTCATGGAAAGGTTGTTAAGCATTTCAAATTTCTGATCTGACTTTTTCCAGGTGATAATTTTTTTAAAATTTGGATAAGAAAAGAGATTTTTGTTTGTAGCTTTATTAATAGAATCTACATGCAGATATTCATTGCTGTAAAAGAAGTTTCCTTCAGCAGATATATCCAGAACAACAAGATCTTTTTGAACACTTTCTTCAACAGCCGCATTTGTCTTGAAAGTTACGTTGTAAAAAAACCTCTTCGTCTGTGATGAGAAAATTAGAGGTACTAAAATAAAAAAGATGCTGATTTTTTTAATCATCGGTTACATTCTTTACATTCCTTATCTTCTATGACTCTGGCTCCCACAGGAGCATTCTCCAATGCTTTTCTCCTGAACTCTTCCGCTCTTTTTTTCTTAAGCTCCAGGTATTCATCATAGGAAATCGATTTTTCAAAATTGTAAGATGCAATAAGACCTTCCATACTTTTATCACTCGATTCAAGTTTCTCAAAAACGAAACTTAATGACTGATCATTGGTGTATAATTCGAGAATTAAACCTTTAAGACCATTGACGGCTATAGGACCGTATGGCAAAGGAATTTCTGGTGTATACCAGGCAGTATAAATTTTTCCGTTAATCTCTTTAGATGCTTTTAGACAAGTATATTTGTCAATTTTTTTTGATTCTTCAGTCAATTCCCAATTCCCATTATCCTGATTTAACCTGATTAATATTTCCTGATCGTTGTTAATATTATTAGTGTAGAAACTATTTTTATGTCTATCGTAAAAAACAAATTGAGGTCTTTTTGCAATGCTTTCAATTGTATTGCTGGGAGTTATCAACGAGCCGTCCTTGTCAACATAAGGTTGAGTTGAATTGGCTTCTGTTTTATTTAGAAAATAAGAATTTTTCGTGTTAAAAAACAGAATACATTCATTTTGATTTACTGCACCACGCTCTTTCTGGGTCTTTTTATAGTAAATCTTTCCACTATCCTGAGCAAAAATTTTCCCTGCAGAAGTTAGCAGTAGAAATAAGATAAAGATGTATTTGATACAAGTCATATATAATGATTTTAAAAACAGTCATTTATTGTATAATGGCAAATGCATAATGCATTTGCCATCATTTTTTTTAGCCTAGCGACAAAACAGGCTTCTGAGGACCTGAAGGTGGGCATGGAACACTTACCCAAGGACCACATGTTTTTTCAGTGTATGTATTTCCGTCAGGACCTTGTTGTGACGTTACAGTACACTCGCGGTACAAACAATCACCAGCCACGAACTTATATTCAATAAATTTACATTCATTGTTTTTTTGTGGAGTTTCATCTGCACACTTTGCAGCTGATCCGTTAGAAACATTTTCAGCATTATTTGCTAATGCAAAAGAGCCGATGAGCATAAAAGCTAAGGATAAGATTACTTTTTTCATAAAAAAATTAGTGTTCCTTATATCAGGTAACTGAGACGGAACTTTTCCTCAGTACCCATTAAAAAATATTTATTTAAAATTCCACTAATAGCCAGTATTGCGCACTACAGATATTTGAGAATATAAATTCATTTTAAAGGTCAACAGATATTTCTCTGCTACCATTTTATTTTATCTTTCTGAGGATCTCCTTCATCAATATGAGTACTCACATTAGTTGAGTCGCTCATTTTTCTGTTATAGGAATTTTCTTCCACTTTTTTATTTACCGATTGACTAATATTATTTTCTGGTACTGTTGTTAGTTCTTCTATTTCTCTACAAGATACTACTGATATTAAAGCAACTGCTGCTGTCACTGATGAGATAAACTTTTTCATATATTATTTAAATTTTTAAGTTTATCCCGGCCGGGAGTTTTATGATTTAGAATTCTGATCCGAAGATATTATTCCTCGAAATCACTAGAAAAACATTGAAGTCCTTACCTTTAAATTTAAGAAAGATGACGTCCTAATATATAAATAAGGACTATTTACACTTCTTAAAACATTAACTATCAACTGTTTAATAAAAGACAATATTTTTTAGAAAAATCCTTTATTTTTAGCTGGTATTAAGTTTAAATAGTTAGTTTTGTAAATAATTCACTTATTACACGACAAATAATGCCGTTCGGAAAGTTACTTTTACTTCTCACTCTTCTTCTTTTAGTCAGTTTTGGAAAATTGAACGGACAAAAGACATATGAAGAATTAAAAAAAAGCTACGAGGATAAGAATGAAAATGATTCTAATGCTCTAAGGCATGTAGAAATTTACCTTTTAAAATCGAAGAAGGAAAAGAACTACGAAGAACTGAAGCAAGGCTATGAAGATTATTCCTATTATTCTTCAGATAAGCCGATGAAACTGAAATATGCTGACAGTGCCATTATTGCAGCGAAAATTTCAGGTAACGCCGATTTAATATCTTCAGCGTATCTATATAAAGGAAGTCTTTATCATTTTTATGAAAAGAATTACCAATCTGCACTGAACGAGTATTTGAACGCTTATAAATATTCGAAAAACAGCCAGGATGATTATCTGAAATACAAGGTAATTTATCAAATGGGACTTATCAAAAACTATCTCGGATACTATGAGGAAGCAATTGACCATTTTAATGAATGCATCATCTATTTTGAACCAAAAACGAGAGGAAAGGAACATCCCAACACTATTGCCAATTCGAAAAAAGGTTACCTAAACAGTCTGCATCAGATAGGAATAGCCTACCGCAATACTAAACAGTATCAGAAAGCGGACTCAATCATTAAAATTGGTCTGACTCTCACTAACCGTAACCTTTCCTATCCTTTAGAACAGGCCTACTTTTTAAAATCTAGTGCAATAATGAAATTTCAGCGTAAAAAATACGCTGAAGCAATTTTGCTCCTTAATAATGCCATAAAAATCTTTGAGCAGGAAGACGATTTTTACTGGGTCGCTGTTTCAGATTTTTATCTTGGTAAAAGTTATTCTGCTTTAGGAAAGGAAGAAGATGCAATACGCCAGTTTGAGAAAGTGGATTCGATTTTTTTTAAAAGAAAGTTTGTTGTCCCCGAGCTTCTGCAAAGCTATAATTATCTGATTTCTTATTCTCAGAATAAGGAAGATTCAAAAACAGAATTGAAATATTCTAAAAAATTGTTGAAGGCAGACAGTATGGTTGGTGAAAACTTTAAATATTTGTCTGCAAAGATTCATAAGGATTACGACAGACAGATTTTATTAGAAGCCCGAAACAATTTGGAAAAACAAAACAGGTGGGGCTTGGGAACAATTATCATTTTAGGATTTTTTCTGTTGCTGTCTGTACTATTTACATTAAGATACTATAAAAATGAAAAGGGAATCCGACTAAAATACCATGAATTAGAAAAAAAACTCGAACAAAATTCGGTTTCAACTCCTTTGACTTACGAAAATATTTCTTCTTACGGGAGATCCCTTCTAAGTAAGGATATTTTTATAGATCTTGAAAAGAAATTAGGTGAATTTGAAAAAAGTAAAGGATTTTTAGAAAAAGGGCTTACTTTGGTACTCTTAGCTGAAAAGATTAATACCAACACCTCTTATCTTTCTCAGTTTATAAATGATACTAAAGATATGAATTTTAATAAGTATCTCTCTGGACTCCGCATCAATTATATAACACAACTAATGTATAATGATCCCATGTATCTGCGTTTAAAAATTCAGGGATTGGCTGATGAATGCGGAATCAGCTCCCGCCAGAATTTCTCCGATTTGTTTCAGGAAATTAATGGACTCAGACCAACAGATTTTATTAAGCAAAGAAAGAAGGAGAATGAAGATAATGATCATTCAGTTTCATCAGATCCTGCTCTAAAATCATGACTTAAAGTATCTGTTAAATAAATCTCGTCAATTTATAAATATCCTTTATAAACAATCGTCAAGAGCCAAAGTGAGCCAAATATCGCCTGAAATCACAAGGAATAATCTTCAGAATTTCAATCCTGTATCTATGCTCTTAAAAAGCTATGCAGGGAGAAGACGATTTAAGAGGACTTGCTAAGATAATGGCATTTATGAGAGCAGTCAGCATTATTTTGGTACTGATGCATCTTTATTGGTTTTGTTATGGATTCTTTGATAAACAGCAGTGGACTTTAGAGCTCATTAACAAAATACTTTATAATTTCAATAAAACAGCAGGACTTTTTTCACGCATCATTTATTCAAAACTTTTTGCAGTTGTCCTGTTAGGTCTGAGTTGCCTTGGTACCAAAGGGGTAAAGAATGAAGAAATTACATGGAAAAAAATTAGTATTGTTCTTTCTATTGGATTTATATTTTTCTTTTTTAACGCACCTCTACTACAACTTCAGTCTAGTTATACAGAAATGATTTACATTTTATCTTCTGGAGTCGGATACGTTCTGTTAATGCAGGCAGGTGTCTGGATGAGCCGCCTGCTGAAAACAAATTTAATGACCGATGTTTTTAACAGCGAGAATGAAAGCTTTCAGCAGGAAATGAAGTTGCTCTATAACCAATATTCAGTTAACCTTCCCACGAAATTCTATTACAAGGGAAGCTGGCATCAGGGATGGATTAATGTAGTCAATCCTTTCCGTGCAACGATTGTCTTAGGAACACCCGGTTCAGGGAAATCTTTTGCAGTAGTCAACAATTACATTAAACAGCACATTGAGAAAGGCTTTTCAATGTACATCTATGATTTTAAATTTGATGATTTGTCTACCATTGCTTACAACCATCTTATTAGTCATTCAAATGCTTATGCGAAAAAACCAAAATTCTACGTCATCAATTTTGACGATCCCAGAAAAAGCCATCGATGCAACCCTTTAAATCCCAATTTTATGACGGATATTTCAGATGCTTATGAAGCTGCATATACCATCATGCTGAATCTTAACAGAAGCTGGATACAAAAGCAAGGTGATTTTTTCGTAGAAAGTCCTATTATACTTTTAGCAGCCATCATCTGGTTTCTAAAAATCTATGACAATGGGAAATTCTGTACTTTTCCACATGCTATTGAGCTTTTAAATAAAAAATATGAAGATGTTTTTACAATATTGACCTCCTATTCCGAATTAGAAAATTACCTATCCCCTTTTATGGATGCCTGGCAAGGTGGTGCACAGGATCAGTTGCAGGGGCAGATAGCATCAGCAAAAATTCCGCTATCAAGAATGATATCACCCCAACTCTATTGGGTAATGACGGGAGATGACTTTTCTCTGGATATCAATAATCCAAACGAACCTAAAATTTTATGTGTAGGAAATAATCCGGATCGTCAGAACATATATTCCGCTGCCCTGGGACTTTACAATTCACGAATCGTAAAGTTAATAAATAAAAAAGGACAGCTGAAAAGTTCAGTAATCATTGATGAGCTACCGACGATTTATTTCAGAGGCCTGGATAATCTGATTGCTACAGCACGTAGTAATAAAGTTTCAGTATGTCTTGGCTTTCAGGATTTCTCACAATTGACAAGAGATTATGGAGATAAGGAAAGTAAGGTCATTCAGAACACAGTAGGAAATATCTTCAGTGGGCAGGTTGTTGGTGAAACTGCTAAAACACTGTCAGAAAGGTTTGGAAAAATACTTCAGAAAAGACAGAGCATTTCAATCAATAGAAATGATACTTCGACATCCTTCTCTACCCAACTGGATAGCTTAATTCCGGCATCGAAAATCTCAACATTAACTCAGGGATTCTTCGTAGGAGCAGTTTCTGATAATTTTGATGAAAGAATCGAACAGAAAATATTCCACTCAGAAATTGTAGTAGATAGTGTAAAGCTATCAGCTGAGGAAAAATCTTATAAAAAGATTCCACAGATAGCCTCTTTTATTGATGAGAACGGAACCGATCATATGAAACAGGAAATTGAAAGCAACTACCGTCAGATCAAGGCGGACATTTTAAATATCATCGAAAGAGAAATAGAGCGTATAAAAAATGATCCTGACCTGCAGCATTTAATCAATAAGCATTAAAAAAAACCTCAAATATCACCATGACAAATGAGGTTACTGAATACTACTCGCGATCTGTATTTAAAAAATGTTGATTAAGATTTTCACTTATCAAACTTAAAAATTTTGTTGGTCCTTGCTTTCTGTTTCGGATTTCAAATATGGTTTTGTGAAAGTTCCCTAAGTCCGTATCCAATGTTTTTTCAACAAATTTAATCACTTCACTGAGTTCGATATTGCCACCATTAAAGCATCGCATCTGGTATAAAGCATAGGTTAGCTCTATAAGCCCAACTTTCGATGCAGACCAGGCAAGCGGTGATATGGTCTTACCTGTATTCTCACCCAAACGTTCAATCTGTCTTTTAAGATATTGGTCATACTGATGATTAGCAATAAATCTTGCTATCATATGATCGTGAGAAGTGGTAAAACTTGAGTCGAAATTATAAAAACCAAATGACAGCTTCATTTTTAAATCGTAAGAGTTTCTGACAAAAATTTTATGATCTAAATAAGTGGCTTCCCTCCGATAATAACTGTAAAATTCGGATTGCTCTACATAAAATGTCTTTAGTTTTTCTTGTTCAGACTCGTAATATTTTTTTAAAGCTTTATTTCCTGCGTTGGGTTTGTGGGATTCAACATCCAAAATTGTTGAATAGTAAATAAATTTTGAAACAAATTGTGGTTTTAGCTTTTTAAAAAAATGTACTTCTTCTGCAATATTATCAAAATGATGAGCCGTAATCATTTTCTTTAAATTTCGAATACTTTCATCAATGATCAGCAGAGATTTTTCTGCAACTTTGACCATGTCGCCATCGTCATCGTAAACTTCATTAAGATTTAATTCCATCTCGCTTTGTAATTGAGCAATTTTTCTAAAAATAGTTTTTGTTACCATGTCCTTTTTTTAGAAATTTATAAAAAAAACATCAATTAATGGTGAATTCAGTTGATTTCTAATTCCTGCTTTCGTTTTTTTATATAATCCACAGGACGAATTCCATTGATTTCAAAAAAAAGTTTTGAAAAATTCTGTCGGGCAGCTATTCCACATTCTTCTGCCAAAGCTTCAATGGTAAAGTTTAGATATTTACTGTTGGTATTGAGCAGATTGGTGATATAGTTAATTCTCAGCTCTGCCATGTATCTGTTAAAATTCATTCCTTTGTTTTCATTAATATAAACTGATAGGTAGTGGGAGTTGGTATTCAGCTTACCTGCAATACTGTTTTGTGTTAAACCCTTCTTTCTAAATTGCAGCTCCCTTTCAAATTTTTCAAGCTTTTCTCTTATTTCAATGGTCATTTCAGGGCTGAGAAAGGTTTTTCTTAATGCTGGATCTGCAGTGGCATTCTCTGTAATGTCAGCTACATTATATGATCCTTCTGAAATTCTTTTTTGAAGCATATCATATTGCCTTTTGATCTTTCTGTTTTTAAAATACTGTACAATAAAAAAGCTGAGAGCTACTGCACCTGCCAGTAATAAAATTTGTGCGAGCGCTATTTTTCTTTTGCTGGTTTTCTCAACTTTATCATTTTTTTCAATTAATTTATTCCGGTCATAATCTTTATGAAGTTTTGATGATAAGTAGGGATAATCTTTTGCGAGTGAACTTTCTGCTTTTAGCAGTTGATTGGTGTAGTACAGCTGTTTGTTAACATCTTTTCCCTTATAGAAATCTATTAGATGATTATAACTTTTGTAAGTCTCAGGCAGTATAAATTCGTGTTTTGAAAAAATTGAATCTATTTCACTGTAATAAATAATAGCGGTACTTTCATTTTTTTGTGCTTCAGAAATCTTTCCCAAATAATAATAAATAACAGAAATCCAGGCAAAATCATTTCTGCTCTTAATAATTGGCAAAGCCTTTTCTAAATCTGCTTTAGCTCCGTCATAATTTTTGTTCCGATATTTCAGAATGCCTTTACACTTGAGAAAATAACTGTTCTCCAGTTTAAAATCACTATCTCCCACTGTGTGATCAAATCCTAATTGACTGATACTGTCACACTTTGAAAAATTACTAAGATATCTGTTAATGACAGCCATTTGATGGAGTGAGTTTAAATATGCTTTTTTATAGTTAAACCGTTCATTTTCGTGTAAATCTTCATTTAACTTTAACCTGTAATAATCAGCACAGTGATTAAAATGACCTAAAGCTTCTTCATAATAGCCCAAATGTTCTTTGACGATACCCAAATGATACAGAACTTTATGAAGATGGTAATAATCTTTTAATCCTTTGGAAAGTTCATAGGCTTTAAGATATTGATTCAAAGCCAACTTATAGTTTTTCTGATAGAAATAGTAAATAATTCCTTTGCTTAAATAATCCCTGCTGAGATCATTTCGCTTACCATACTTTCTACTAACTGAAATTGCACTGTCGGCATATTTCATTTTATTCTTATAATCAAACTGCCTGGCGTCCCTATATCCCTGAACTAATTTAGGGTAATTGTTTTCTGCTTTGGCTTTTTTAATGTACATCTTCACATATGGCATCGCATTAATGTCATCTGTGGTCATCTTTTCATAGTTACCCCTAATCTTCTCAAAAGTTTCATCTTGTTTTGTTTGCGAAAATAACAAGTGCGAAATCACAGAAAAGAGAAAGATAAAGCTGTTTAACTTTTTCATATACTGATTATTAGAACCTCACCATTTCAAAAGTAAACATTTTACCTATAAATAAACATGTTTTCAGGCAGTCGGAAGCCATTTTCAGACAAATACTACACAACACTGACTAATAAGCATTTATCAACATTAAATCGATGTATCAATTTTAAAATTGAGACGGATTTATTTTAAAATTGCCCCGCAGAACAGTTTTTTTGAGGGCAGGAGCCTGATAACTTTGACCTCAGAATTCTAAATCAATCCGGCCGGGATAACCAAATTAAAACAATTACAATGAAAAAGTTTATCCCAATTTTTAGTATAGCAATAGCTTCAGTTTGTTTGCAGAACTGTATAAATCGAGAGGAAGATATTGTCTCAGATTCTGATCCACTAACTGAGATCGAAAAAGAAATGATGATGCGGGGAGACTCTGCGAAATCATCAGGAGAAATTTTAGATCCGGATCCTGACCCTCCTGTCAGAGATGGTGATAATTGGAGAAGTATTCCAAATAAATAATCAATTGTTATGACCTATGATTCCTCATACCTCCATATCAAATGTAAAAACTGGCTTACCATGTCCGGCAAGCGGCATCTGGGAAAGTATGGGGAATTTTACAACAACTGTAACCCTTTTTAAGGGCGAACCTATGCCAGACTATTGCGGTAGGAACATAAGATGGAGACTGATTCAGGTCTGTTAAATCAATTAAAACCAAAGCCATGAAAACTTTCCAGCCAATTTTTATCAGAACTGTTTCCTGTTTTTTTATTCTATTATTTATTTATGCTGCTGTAAGCAAAGCGTTAGACTTTGAAAATTTTCAGGTGCAGATAGGACAATCGCCACTCTTAAGTGCTTATGCAGGATTTATTTCTTATGCTGTTATTATTGGAGAACTGCTTATCGTCTTGTTGCTGATCTGCCCTAAAACATTTCTGTTTGGATTATATTCAGCAACTGCACTAATGACGTCGTTTACGGTCTATATCTACTTAATTTTAAATTACAGTGATTTCGTACCCTGTTCTTGCGGCGGGATCTTGGAAAAGATGGGTTGGACGGAACACCTGATTTTTAATATTGCTGCTGTAGCACTGGGAATTGTCGCAATCTATTTGAACTGTAAGAATAAATACCCACGGAGAACCGTTATCCTATCACTCGGTATTTCCAATATATTAAGTGCTGTTTTTATTCTTTTCTTATTTTTAAGATCAGAATATGTAATTAAGCAGGAAAATAACTTTACCAGAAGGTTTTTAATGCATCCTGTTTTAAAAACAAAAAGTACGGCTCTCGATAATAAGACCTACTATTTTGCCGGATCTGAAGATCAAAAGATATATCTTGGAAACAGGACAATGCCACAGAATCTACTTAGTGTAGACTCATCACTTCAAAAATTTCCTAATTTAAAAATTAATCTAAATCTTAAAAAATATCGGTACAAAAAGATAGAGGTTAAAGTATTGGATAACAGCTATTTTATATACGATGGTACAGTACCGGTAATATCAAAAGGACAGCTAGGTAGCCCTGAGACGGAGGTGATAAGTTACAAGGATGCTTTTTTCAGTCAGATAGAAGTAATCAACAGTAACAAAATGGCTATTAGGACACTATCATCAACAACTAAAAATCTTACACTTGGTTTATTGAAGATTGTAAGCAATGGGAAAAATGAGGTGCAGTTATTTCCGAAACTTCTGGAAAAACAATCTGATGGGGTATTTGATTCGGACGGGTATCTGTCTTCAGATTCTAAATCATTAGAAGTGACATACATTCATGCTTACCGCAATCAGTTTCTTGTTATGGATTCAGCCATGAAACTTCAGCGAAGATTATTAACCATTGACACAACAAAGATTGCACAAATCAAAGTAACTCCTCTGGCTGATGGAAGATTTAAAATGTCTAAGCCTGCATTGCATGTTAATGGCTATGCAAAAGTTTTTAACGGACTTTTATTCAATCCCGCCTATTTAAGAGGTCAGCATGAATCTGTCAAGCGATGGAAGGAAACCAGAATAATTGATGTTTACAACATCAATAAACAGGAGTACATCGGAAGCATATACATTGATCATTACAAAGATTCGGAGATGTCAGATTTCACAGTTACAGACAAACACCTTTATGTAATTGCCGGAAATCGGCTAATTCAGTATCGTCTGACATATTCTCTGACAAAATATTTTAAAACGGGGTAGCCGAAAACCGTATCCAAGAGTAGGCAAAATCAAATTTCTTTATTATGAAAAAATTTTTTTTTCCTGTTGTCCTTGTATTAGTGGGCACAGGGTCAGCACTTGCTACCCAAGTAGCAAAAAAGAGTAACAAAGCTTTAGTACCTGCTTACAGAATTGTAAGTATTGGAGGCGGTCAATTCCAGTGTCAGGATGCAGATCAGCAGTGTAGTGATGTTGTATCAGGCGTGTTCTGCAAATGGGAAGTTGACGGCACGACTGATCTTCATAGCGAAGGTTCAGGAACTATGTGTGGAAATGAACTTTATGAAATTCCACAATAGAAAGATAGGGACGCTAATAAGCGTCCCTTTTCATTTCTTTCTCAATCCAAGGTATATTTTTCTGATCTTTCAAAAAATAATTCCACCAATCCATTAGCTTAAAATTAAGGTCTTTGATTTCCGGAGTATCCTCCTTTAAAGAATGTTCCTCCTGAGGATACAGTAAAGCCACTGCCTTTTTGTTATTGCGCAGCAACCCCATAAAGAAACTCATCGGCTGATCCAGCGGCGTGTTGGTGTCTTTTTTACCTGCCCATAGTAATACCGGTGCATTCACATTTTCCACATAATTGACTGGATTATTGCGAAAATAAAGATCTTTATTGTGAGCATAGGGTACTCCCATCTCAAACTGACCGTTTTCAAAACGCATATAATTCGCAATATTAAAAAAGTCGCTGAAAGAAAAATAAAAATGTGCAACATCTCCTAAGGAAGCCCCGGATACATAAGCCGCAAAACGTCTGGACTGTGTTGCTATGAAATTGGTTTCGTAACCTCCTAAAGAATGACCGGTTAAACCTAAACGGGATGCATTAATATTTGGATGATTTACAATTTCATCTAGTCCGCTGTTTACGCAGTCTAAAGCAGAAATTCCCGTACCTCTTTCATCGAATACCATATCAGGCTGGAAAACAAAATATCCATTCTCCAAAAGCATTCGTTTGTTGAAACCCGTGGCTCCCCATTCAGGATACAGATATTTATCTGCATTTCCGGAAAGTAAACTGTAGACATGAACTACGACAGGATACTTTTTTAAAGAATCAAAATCCACAGGATAGGTCAGAATTCCTTTTAAAGGAGTTCCTGCGCTGTTTTTATAAGACAGAATATCCTGTCTGATCAACTTTGCTCTCTGGTCGTGGCTATTTGAACGGTATATCAATTTTTTTTCTGTATTTCCTTTCTCAGTTATATACAGACTTCCGGCTATATTAAAATTTTCCTCTACCGTAAATATTCTGTTTTTATTCCTGCCCCATTTAAAATCTTTAATTTTGTTGGGTGTATAAGGAATAATATTCTTTATCTCTCCATTCAAATATGTGAAGTAGCCACTGTCATTGTAATCGGTTCTTCTTACATTTAAAATTACAGGTTTGTTTACATCTGTACTCCTTTCAGTAAATTTAAAATTGCTAAAATGATGTATGAGATTTCCTCGGAGATTATGAATAGTCACTTTTGAATTCTTTGAAACAATATTTTTTTTTACAGCACCTGATAATAGATCATACCTCAACAGACCGTCTTCACATTCAAACAAGGCTGTCTGATTAGTCATGAGCACCGGATTTGTGATCTTCTCATTCGTTTCTATCTCTCTCAATTTTTTTTGAAAGTGATCATATACAATCCACTTCTTTCTGTCATTGCGGTATGCGAGTGTAAATCTGCCGTCCTTGCTTAAAACGAGTTCTTCTACATTTTCAAACACACGTTCAGCGGTAGCGGTTTCTGTATCATATCTGAATACATGAAAACTCCTAAAACCAGTGTACGCAAATTCTTCGTCCGTATGATATGCCCACAGGTAACGTGCATCATTCATTCCCACAAAATCAGAGAACATATCTGTTGGTATTTCTTTTATTTCATCTTTTACGATGTTCCAGTGTAGATAGCGATGATGCTTTGTTCCATCTTTTTTGTCCCGCAGGCGTTTATCTCCACTATACCAGACATCAACCATTTGATCTCTCTGTGGCGGTTGGATTTGTTGAAAATCAATCAGGAATGTATCGGAATCATGAACCTCAGATATTTTAACGGATTCAAACCCACCGGAACTTATTTTCTTGTTTGTTAATACAGAATTATCTGATACTTTGATTAAAGAAACACTTAATTCTACTGCATCCGCTTTCCTGTTTTGCTCTGTCAATGCAATAAACTTTTTTGAAGGAAGAAACTTCAGTGATTTAATATCATTGTCTGTTATATAAACGGGTTTTACGGTTTTACCATTCCATACAGCAATTTCTGATGTGCTGCCCTTTTTATACACCAGATATACGCTGCTGCTCTCATCCGAAATAACATCATGCACTGCTTTTGAAGCATGCAGAAGTTTCCCTTTATAGTCATAGATACTGAGAGTTTTATCAATATCTAACATAACAAGTTGTTTTGAATTTGACAGAATTTCTCCACTGCGTATCTCATCAAACTTCTTTCTCTTTTTTGACGGCAGATCGATCAGTTCTGCTGTATAGTTACCCACTGCAAATACAAGAGTGTTATTCAGGAATGTTACTTTGTTTTTTTTGACTAAAGTATCTAAAATGATGTTCTCCGATTTTGTATCAAAAATCAGAACTGTATCGGAGTTCTTCCTATAGTACTTTGTTACTAAGGCAAACCGCTGATCATCCGTTACCTGCAGGCCTCCAATTGCTGTTGAAAAACGAGACATCCATTGAGCCATTCCGGCATCAGTTCTCTGTGCTTTGATCAGTATACCTGAGAAAAGCCATAATAAAAGAAAAATGGTTCTCATTAGTAACCTGCATTTTGAGGATTCATATTGGAGTTCATTAACAGCTCCTTCTGCGGCAGAGGCCAAACTCGATGAAAGTCTTTCCAATTGGGCTTAGTCGTTTGCAATGTATTCAACTGCCCCGCTCTTTTCAGATCTATAAACCGGCGGCCCATTTCCGTAAAAAACTCTTTTCTGTTTTCTTTCAGAATTTCATCCAAAAGGATATTTTGTGAAACGGTACCTGTTAAAAGAGGTTGCGCTGCCCTCTGTCTTATTGGATTGATGTAAGGGAGAGCTTCCGCAGTCTTATTTTGTTTAGCCAATGACTCGGCTAAAAGGAGATATGCTTCTTCCAGTCTGAAAACGATAGAGTTTTCCGTTGTATTAGCAGATCTTGCCTTATATTTTTCTGCACGATACCAGGTAGTTCCCGCAACGGTAACAGGCGCCATCCAATACTGTTTCCGGAGATCACCGGTCTGAAATGAGCTGACAAGAGCCGGAGACAGGGACATGGAAGACGGTGCTACATTGACAAAGTAGTAGATTGTTGCTTCTCTTACAGGATCTCCACTGTTCTTGGGTTTAAGCTGCCAGATAATATGGGTTCCTGATTTTAAAAAAACTTTAGTAATATCATTCTGAAATTGATACAGTGAACTTTGAATGACTGCCTTTAAAGTACTTTCAGCAGCAGCATATTTTGATCTTTGCATCTGAACTTTTGCAAGCATCAGTTGAGCCGCTTTTTTGTTGATAAAAATCCTTTCTGCAGAACGGTATTGATCCGGTAACAGTTCCACTGCTTCTTGTAGGTCTGATTCAATTCGTTGTAAAACTACCTCAGAATTTGTCTTGGCAATGGATTGATTGATCTGATAATTAGTGGTAACGGGATACGGTATATCACCATAGATTTGCTGCAGATAAAAAAAGAGTACAGAACGTATTGTCAAAGCTTCCCCTGTCATTCTGTTTTTTTCAGCAGTTGATATAGAAGATGAGTTTTCCAGTCCTTCGATAATGGAATTGCTGACATATATTTTCTGATAGGCAGCAGACCACATTGAACTTACAAATTGATTGGTATCTATCAAAGTATTATTGGAAATCTCGGGAAGCCCGTTGGTTGCATTCACTGCGTAATACGTCAGATCATCGGTGTAAAGACTCAGAATTCTGCCGCTCTGATCTCCTGCAATCGGGGAAGCTTCCCAAAGTCCTGCATACAGACCTGAGAGTACCGAATTAGCAGTTTGGGCATCCTGAAACACTGTTTCAGACAGCATCTGATTTTCCGGAAGATCTACTTCCAGCATTTTTTCGCACGACATCAGTGCAGTCAGGACGTAAAACACTGCTATTACCGTTATTTTATTAATATTTATTTTCATTTTCTTTTTGTTTTAATAATTCAGGAACGTTCAGTTAAAGGGAGAGCTGTACTCCCAATGAGTAAGTACGTAAAGGAGGTAAGAAACCTACAGATGTAAATTCGGGATCAATTCCGAAATATTTAGTCCATGTCAGAAGATTCTGTCCCTGCAAATAAACTTTAGCTTCCCGGAATACTGATGAGCGCATCGGAATGGTATAGTTGAGCTGAACATTTTTCAGTCGTATAAAAGATCCGTCCGATACACTGGCTGTACTTGTCTGAAACAGAGTGTTGGAAGATGAATTCACAGATCTGTAAGGCATATACAACCCGTTGGGATTCTGAGGAGACCAGACATTAAGGGCTTCGACGGGAAGGTTTGTCATGATGCCCGGTGATGTTATAATTGAATTATAATTTCGGCTCTGTTGTTTTACAAACTGCAAAAGGAAAGATAAGTTCCAGTTTCTAAATCTAAGCTCATTGTTCAATCCTCCGAAAAACCGCTGTCCGATATTTTCTACGATCTGCCGATCGTCAGGGGATGAAATTTTTCCGTCACCGTTGAAGTCCGTAAAGCTGTATAATCCAGTAGCAGGATTTACACCTGTTAACTGATACAGTTTGATGATGGAAATGGGTTCGCCGACAATATAGTTATTGGCATAGGTAGAACCTTCAAGACCCGGAAATGAAATCAGTTTATTGCGGGGAACGGTGATATTAAAAGAACTGCTCCATGAAAAGTTTTGGGATTGTAAAACCTCTCCTCTCAGCTCCAATTCAAAACCTGTATTCTGAATCACGGCATCGAGGTTCGCCAGAACCGAGCTGAAGCCCGTGACCGCAGGAAGCTGGTAGCCTACCAGCTGGTTTCCGGAGCGGTTTCTGTACCAGGCGGCTGTAATGTTCAGCCTGTTTTTGAATAGTCCCAATTCGAGAGCACCCTCCATTTTTACGGTTCGTTCCCAACTGAAATCAGGATTGAATAATTTGGTCGGGCTGAGTCCTGATGTTCCGTTATAAATCAGTGTTGATGTTGCAAACGTATTTAGGTACTGATAGTCTCCAATATTATCACTACCAGAGGAACCAAAACTTGCTCTCAGTTTTCCGAAACTTAGCCATGAACTATCTTTCAGAAAATTCTCTTCTGAAAACAGCCATGCTGCTCCTATCGCTCCGAAGTTGGCAAACTTGTTACTACTTCCAAATCTGCTGCTTCCATCTCTTCTCCCGGTAATGTTGATAATGTATTTTTTATCGAACTGATAATTAACCCTTCCGAAAAATGCCCCATAGCGGTATTCTGTGTTTATATGATCCAGAATAACCTTGGTCTGTGCCGCTCCGATATTATAGATAAATGAATTGCTTTCAAAACCGATTCCCTGAATGGCACCTGATCCGTTAGTATCCCTCTGATAAGTTCCTCCAACCAAAATATCCAGCTGATGTTTTCCTTTTTTATACAACCAACTGATTTGTGGTTCGATTACCATAGAGAAACGGTTCATATTGCTTTTAGAAGACTGTGAATTTAGCGAAGTTGCTCCAGTGGAAGGATTTAATGCCGTGCTGGGACGCAGTGACCATTCCTCCAATGTTTGATAGTTAAATCCTCCGTTTACTTTAATTCTGAAATTTTCAAATGCTTCATATTCTGCACTCATATTATTCATAAACTCAAGATTGTCGTTGGAATATGAATTCTTATACGCTGCAACAGGATTGGTAAATGTGTTATTTTCCCAGTTAAGATTTCCATCGGCATCGTATAAAGCAGGTGCATTCGGAGAAAGACTGTATGCATTTCTGGTTATATCGGAATTGATCAGATTATTATCCAATACTGAAAAGAGGTTGGATGTGTTAAAACTGAATTTTCTGTCTTGAGAACGGTGGCTTACATTTCCGGAAACGGTATTGGTTCTGTATCTGAAATCCTGACCGAATACTGTGGTCTGTTGCATGTGTCCTAAACTTACCAGAAAGCTTGTCGTTTCACTTCCTCCACTTAATGAAAGCTGTGTATTGGACATGGTGGCAGAATTACCGATCAGCTCTTTTCTCCAGTCTGTATACCGGTTCTGATCCCAAATCCCGTTCACATCGTAGGCAGTTGCAGGATAAACAGAAATATTGTCATTGGCAAAAGCCTGTTTTCTCATGGCAATATACTGTTCGGTATTCATCATCTTCAGGTTTGATAAGGCCTGACTCAGAGCATAAGAAGAATTCAGAGACAGTTTTACCTTTCCCTTCTTTCCTCTTTTGGTAGTAATGAGTACTACTCCATTTGCTCCACGGGAACCGTAGATGGCAGTGGCATCGGCATCCTTGAGAATTTCAAAGCTTTCAATATCGTTGGGGCTGATTGCATTTAAAGGATTAATATCGGCATTTGGTAAAATGCCTGCTCCGTATCTTGAGGTAACACTTCCTCCGATGGGAACTCCATCTACTATATATAACGGTTGGTTTCCGTCGGTTTCAGAATTTGCGCGGGTGCGCAGACTGTTTCGTCCACGAATCTGAATGTCAAAACCTGCTCCGGGAGTTCCGGAGTTTTGGGTGATGCTTACCCCTGCCATTCTGCCTTGTGCTGCTGCCAATACATTGGTTACTGGCTGATTTTCTATATCTTTTGCTGAAACTTTGGCGATACTACCGGTTCTTTCTCTGTCTTTAACCTTGTAGTAGCCTGCATTGAGAATAACTTCTTCGATTCCCTTTACTTTTTGTTCTAAGCTGACATTGACGACGGTCTGATTTGTGACTGTAATTTTTACTTCAGCATAATCAGTATGTCTGAACAATAGGATGGGATTTTCTGCTGAAACCTGTAATGTGTAGGTTCCGTTTGCTTTGGTCATTGTTACCTGATCACTGCCTTCTTGGGAGATGACTACTCCTGAAAGCGGTTTATTGGATGAAGTAACAGTGCCCGAAATAGTGCGTGTCTGGGCTTTTATATTGAAGCTTACTGTGGTAAGCATTAGGCCAAAGAAAATACCTCCTATATTGTAATAGGAATTTTTCATAAATTTGTAAAGGTTTTTAATTTTAAATGATTAAAATACTGAACTACGCTCTTTCCCGTTGGTCTGCAAACTGTCTGGGAAGGGGCTTTTTCTTTCTTCTGATTTTTAAGTTTAGTAGTTTTTTTAGATTCTTTTTTTCAAATAAGACTTTCCTAATGCCCCTTGGTATGAAAAGGACTGGTGAGGTTCTGTAATCAGTAACCGCAAGGCACCGGAAAGAATTTAATATGAATGAATCTGTTTCCCAAGTGAGCTTCTTAAAGCCTCAATAGGTTGTACCCTCCTATTGTATCGTTCGTGATACTATTTTGTAAGCAGGGCTTAGATTGTAATGTAGAAATGAGCGAACAGCATTGAAAAAAGACGGCATGGGTACTCTACATTATCCGTAATAGGGGTACTGGTATACCTTACACACAGATAAGAGGAAGAGACCCACGCCTAGGTCGTGAGCCGCTTACTTATCGTCTTGTGTGTTTAAAAATTACCAGTTTTCTATTACAAGATTCTAAGCAATAGCTTCTATTTTTCTTTGAAGTATCGCAAAGTTACATTTATAATGTGACTAAAGCAAATATAATAAAATAACGACATATACGTCGTTGAAATTGCAATTTTTTATAAATTATTTTACAGTAGTGGAATATCAGAAAAAAGTTTTCCGATATAAAGTTGCTGTCGGTGTGGTCAACAAAAGATTGAGAGAGGAAATTCTTATCAATGGTAAGCCCATGACTCAAGTGTATCTTAATATAGATATCAAAGAAAAATATAATGTTGACTGGAATAGTGCAAGAGAAGAGTCTCTTCCAAATACAACTCTTCAAAACATATATTTAATTTGTGACTATTTTAAAATTAGTAATAGTAAATATTTCGAAATTGTTAATTCCTTGACAGACAATGAAATTGATAAAACTATTATCTCAAAGAAAAAACTTACAAGACTTTATTCTATTTACAAATAAAAATGTAATCTTCCCTTTGGTAGTATTTTATTTTCCAATTTCATTGTAGTAGCGGTCGGAACATTGTTGTAAGACATCTTCTGTCTCTTTTAGTAGTTTAGATTTTTGTTGTAATTCTATTTTCTTTAATTTTAAGGTTAGTGTTGAATTTTTGAACTTTGTATCGCTTTGATAAAGCAGTACAGACAAAGTGATGATTACGATTGTTGCGATTGCGCTGTAGATTTTTAGTGTTTTCATATTTGTGGTTTTTGTAAATATAGTAAAAATCACAGATATCTATAGGATGTGATAGTTTTGTATATTTGATATACAATTTTTATTCATGATCGTTAATTTTGCTGATATTCCGCCGTCAAATAAAGGTGGTAAATACCAAGATTTTTTTGAACAATTCGCATGTGCATTTTTAGAAGCAAAAGGTTTCGAAATAGTCCAAAGACCTGATAGAGGTCCGGACGGGAAAAAAGATTTGTTGGTCAAGGAAATACAAAAAGGTTTTAGCGGAACATCTGAAACTATGTGGCTGGTTAGCTGCAAGCATCATGCACATTCAAATAAATCGGTTACTGATACCGATGAACCAGACATCTCTGATAGAGTAAAAAAATTTGATTGTGATGGCTTCATAGGATTTTACTCTACAATTGCTTCTTCAGGACTTTCGAATAAACTACATAGTCTAAAAAATAATAGTAAAGGTTTTAAATATATTATTTATGACAACGCAAGAATATCAAGTGAGCTACTTACGATGAAGCAATCCGCAGCGATAATTGCAAATTTTTTTCCTAATTCTTATGACAAATACAGACAGTTAAATATTAAAAATGATCTTTCTAAGACAACCTTCGATTATGAGACTAGCTTAGCGGTTTCTAAGACTGCGATGATTATTTTGAAAATTGATAAAATAGAAGACAAGTTCAATAATAAATCTATAAAGAAAAAAATTAAATTACTCAAGAAGTTACTCAAATTTTATAAACACAGAAACGAAGAAATAGCTCATTCAGTACTAGATTTTTTGTATTCTGTATCTCAAACCATTAGAAGCTCCGAGAGCATAAAAGTTTCCGAAGAAATTAATTCTTTAGTTTACACCTATTTTCCTAGCTCAAGTGATTATGATTCAGAAAAATTAGTTGAAAATGGAAAAACATGTGTTCATCTTGCGTACAACTTAATCTATGACTCTTTTATATGGATTGATAACTTCCAAATTGCTATTAATGGTCTTTTAATCTGGAAATATATTTACAGATTCGCCAAAGAACACGATATTAAAGAACTAATTAAGGAAGTTGATCTACACTATAAATTTTTAGAAGATACTTTAAACAGACCAGAAAGGACAGATTTAGAAAACGCCCGCAAATTAGTAAATATCTTCAAAAATGATTTAGATCGTCCTAGTATGGATTATCCAGATATACCATCAGATTTATATAGAATCATTTTAGAATCTAAAGATGGCATTACAGCAAAACCTGATTAACCAAATTTAAATTACTAAAAAGTAAATAATTAATAAACTAATAACCAATGGAAATAGAAAAAATTATAGAAGACCTTCAGAGTTTGGATCTTTCTACCTATCCTGAAAAAGAAATAAAATACCTCTTAAGTCAAATTGGAATCATTTGTTCTATGCAAGTTAATTTCCATGCTGGAAAAATTGTAATGAGAGCCCGTCCCCATGAATCTGAGGACATCAGATACAGAACAAAAGGTGACTTTTCTTACAAACCTCAGAAATTTAATAAAACGTATCAAAGAGCGAGTACCCCATATCAGACAATGTTCTATGCAACGGCTGTACCGGATAAACCCGAACCCGGAGAACTTGACAATCTGAGAATTATAGGAGTAACTGAGTCTATTCCGCAACTAAGAGATAAATCTTCTAGTCTTTACAAAAAAATTTCATTTGGAAAATGGCAAGTTATTGAGGATTTAAAGTTATTGTCAATTATTCATGAAGATAATTATTTTGAAGAAAGTAGTTATACCCGAGAACTTGTATATGCTTATAATTCAGCTACTCAAAATATTCCACAAGAAATTTTGAATAAAGTACCTGACATTATTCAGAAGTCTTTAAAAATTCAGACATTTTTAGCAAAGCAGTTCTCAAAAGAAAATATTTCTGCTGATTATGACTATATGATTTCCGCAATTTTTTCTGAGATTGCCATAAAACAAGGATTTGATGGTATTTTCTATCCAAGTGTTAGAGTGAATGGTCAAGGATTTAATATTGCAATTACTCCAGAAGCTACTAAAAAACTTAAGCTCGTGGTTGCGGGCGAATGTTCCTTATACAAGCATAAAGATCATACTGTAGTTGGTAATGATGCTGTGATAGAACTTAATAATAATGAAGATGAGTTTGATTTAATTGATCTTCCTAATAATCATCAGTTAGAATGTTTAAGACAGATTAAACTAAATTCTCTAGATGAATTAAAAAATTATTGTTAATCCTTTTAAATGGTAGTGCAATGATGTGAGCAAACACGTCTGTTAAAGCTACTTGAAAATTCTTTTGCAAAAACTAATTATCGATTAATAATATAATAAATTTTCACATCCATTGTATTAATAATCAAAAAGTGCTTTTATTTTATTATTTTTTATCCCTAAAAACTTTAACTATGAATACTACAAATACATACTATGTTCTTTGTAAAAATTGGGATTTTAATTTAGACCAATGGACTATATTTATTGGAATTTCTACTATAATCATTGGACTAGTTGGTTTCAGCGTCGCTTTTATATTATATTTTAAACAGAGAAGAGATGCTGCTCAAGATGCATTTGATTTTTTTATCAATTCGCTTCCGAATTTAAATCAAGCTATTAAAGCCACTATAGAAAATCTACAGGATTTTGTAGCCAGTTTACAAAGTGGCGATTTTAAAAATCCAGTTATTCCAACCTCATTAAATAATAATATTATCGACAAGATCAATTTAGTTGATCTTAAAAGACATATTACAAAAAATGACACTGCTAAAATTCCAGTTCTTGAACAGTTTTTAATTGATTCAGATTTCTTTGGTACCTATCAAAATTATTTTACTAATGAACTGAATTTCTTTCGACAAAGATATTTGGATAAAGAGCAAATTTATTCTACTTGGCAACTTCTTCGTTCAAACGTGTTTTTTTCGACCATAACGGATGAACATGAAGATCAGCGTTATAAAGATTTTTATTCTAACTGGGTAAACGAACTTCATCAAGATAGAGAGGTGTTCAATTTTGTGGGAGATCAACCAACCTCATTAAAAAGTAGAAAGTTTTTGGTGGAAAATCATATTCGTCCTCTAGCCCAAAATATTTTTCCATTCATTGAAAAAAGTGAAAAAGCGAATAATGTCAATTTATTGGCAAACCAAGTAAATTCTGCTTATCTGGATATGGATTCCATTACTTCTACACTCATTGATGTTTTTAATAAGGATATCATTAAGTTCAGAGATATCTCCAAGAACATTGAAAACCTTTCATAAATTATTAAAATTTGTAATATGAAACTAATAAATATATGATTGAACAATTTAATTTATTGAAGCTTCCAGTTAATCACTATCTGCGAATTGCTAAAGAATCTGGCAACAATTATTTTGACGAATTTATTGTGTCCATCTCAAAAGTTAAAAACTATATGTCTCTCAAAGATTTTAAAATACTTTGGAATGATAAAATGCAGCTGAGCAAAGCGAAATTTGATGAAAAAGCTTTTATTCAGTCAGCTTGCGAATTGTCCGTAGCAACTTATTTTTGTGAAAAAGAAGATTTTAAGGTTGAAGAAAAAGTGAATCCTAAAAATAAAAAAGATATTGATGTTCAATTTAAATCTCATGGCTTTACTTATAATGTTGAAGTTAAGTGTGCTACTTTCGAAGATAAGGAAAAGGTGCAAAAATCTGATTCTTATAAATATCTGTCATCAGGTAGATTTGACAATATGCCAGGTGTTATGGGAGTTATTTCAAATTCTATTGATGAAGGATCGACCAATAAAGGAGAGCTACTAAAACCTCATTTGGTGCTAAAAAACATGGATAATAATCTTAAGGATTTTTTAAAGTCTGCTCATCAGAAATTTAATCCTGATTCTGATGAAAATGAAATCAATATTTTACTTGTATGTTGTGATGATCCAGCAGATATGCAAAGCTGGTTTGGCTATCTTTATGCTTCCCAAGGATTGTTTACTAAGGACTCTTTTTATAGTAAAGATAAATACAGTAATGTTGATATAGTAGTTTTAACTAATCTGTATTTTAAACACAAAACTTTTCATAATAAGAAAATTGAACATTCTTGGACCTTAAGTGAAACATTAAATTTAAGTTTTATCAGTCCTTACAGAAAGAGGAATAAAAAAGTTGGGATATTAAATTTTCGAAACGAAATGATTAATTATAATGACCAGATTGCAAAGTTTGAAGTTCCTGGGGATGCACCCGATCATGTAAAGGAGATTGTAAGAATTCCGTATTTCGTCCGCGAGTTTTTGGAACAAAAACAAGGTATTTACCTATTTGAAAAGAAGAAAGACAAAACGGTATAGATTTTAAATAATAATACCATAGAAGTAAATTCATTTCGATATTTATTATACTTATTACCAAACCCAAAAACATGATAATTAAATTTTGGATATAAAAATTTTCTGTCATGTTACATTCAAGCTTAGAGCCTTAATTTTAGCCTACGAAACGAGAGCTAATAAGAGAAATATAGGTATGAGATTTATAAATCCAAAAAAATTACAAAGAATTTAATCGTTATTAAAATAATTATGAGTAAAAGAACACTGGATATAAAAACTAATAGATTCCCATCCGATTTTTCAGGAAATTATATTTTTGATCAGATAGAGAAAAAATTTTTAGAAGAAGTCGAGATTAATCTTGAAGAACTGTGTGCAAGATATTTTCTGGAAGCATTTAATGATAGACGACCAATATTTGAATATGGTCAATTTACATTATTAAATTATTTGATTCCAGATGTTTCTGAATTTAAATTTACAGGGAAGCAACCAGGGGCTGACAAAGACTCGCGCCGTGATAATTCGCGGATATTAGGACAAACAATCTGCAGATATTTTGTTGAAAAGATTTTCGGTCAAACGTATATTGCAAATATTAGTAATATACTTAATAGAAATTTACCTGGGAAATTTTCCCATATTTCAATAAAAAAAAAACAAAAAGGTGACACTCCTGATTATTTGTTCATGGACAATAACAATAAGCCATGTTTAGCAGAAGCAAAAGGAAGAAGAAATGCTATAGAATTTGATAGCGACGATTTCGATAAATGGAGGAAACAATTTGATACTGTTGAAATACTGATAAATGAGATACCACAAGCTGTTAAAGGATATATTACATCTTTATCAATCGCCAATGAAAATAATAAGTTATCAAATTCAATACTTAACATTGAAGATCCAGATTATGAGGGCGAAGAATATGAAGATGAGAATTTAGGGGAACTAATAAAATTAGCCCACTACGAAAGAATATTGTCAAAGACCTATTTAAATTTTATAGGAAATTCGCTTTTATCACAAGATGATCTATCTATTCAAAAGAAATTTCCAGTCTCAGTTTTCAAAATTGATGGTTTTAAAACTCATGGTTTTGATGAAATTGTATCATTAAATAGATATTATCAACGGTTTTACGATGAAAGTATTCCTTTTGTTGGTATAACCTTAAAAACACTTGAAAGATTACTGGATATTGCAAGGGGTAAAAGGTATTTCAATATTGAAGATATTAAGTATGAAAATTTCAACTCAGTTTTTTTCAGATTTACTGATGGATTTGTAGTCTGTAATCCAAACTTATTAGAATTTATAGAAAGAAGGGATATTTAAAAATCATACAAATATCTAAAAATAAGTTCTTGACATAAAGATTGATTGTATTTGTATAAAAAATTAGCAGATACGAGCGATTCTTGATTTCAAAAACTTACGTAAAAATCTTTAACTGTCAATTCAAAATTTCCTAACAACCAATTAATGTGAACTTTCCGAAATCAAATATTTTTTGGTTTTAAAATCATCATCAATTAGAACAGCATGAATTCAAATTTCACAAAAAAAAGAATAATTGTAGAAGCTAGAAAAACAGCAATAAATAACATTAAAAAATGCTTCTATCCAGGTTGTAATGAGAAATCAATTAATTCTCATATTCTTCAACGAAAAGGTATTTTAGACAAAATATCTACTAATAGCCATCTGTGGACTTTTCGAAATAATCATCAAAAAAATGAATTAGAATTTAAAAGAGTTGGTTTAAAAAAAGCATTTGCATTTCATTGTTTTTGCAATCATCATGATACTGAACTTTTTAAAGAAATAGAAACGACTGACATTGATTTTACAAAATACAGAACAATGCTTCTATTCACGCTCAGAGTTTTGTATGATGAGATTTATAAGAAAATAGTGTTTGTAGAAACTTGCGAATTAATTTTAGATACAAATTCTGATTTATTTGACAAAGAAGTACTAATAACAGATATTGAAGATGGAAAATTAGCCATTTCGGATCTGAAAAGAATAGAACAAAAAATAATATTGGATCTAGAACAAAATACCGAACACTTTGTTTTTAAAAAAAGGGATATTCCGAGAATTGATTTCTGTGTATCAACATTTTTCACCTATGATACTACTGAAGAAATTGAAAAATTAGAAGAAGAATCAGGTAGAAAATTAGATCGATACACCGAAATGTTTATTAGTATTTTTCCATATCAACAAGGTAATATTTTACTGATGGGTTATGAAAAGATTGATGATGTAAAGGTTAAGGATTATTTTGATGAATTCTTCATTGAAGAAAACCCAGAATTGTGCTATAAAAAAATCACCAACTTATTAATATTCAATTGTGAAAATAAGGTATTCGGTGATCAATTTTACAGCGAAAAAATTGAAGGAATCGAATCTAAACACATTGAAGCAACCGAATTTATGTTGGATAAGAATAATAAAAATGAACGAACTTCTTTTGAAATAAATTTTTACAATGAGGATTTTAAACAAATATTTAGTGCTTTAAAATTTAAATAATTCATGTGAATGTCACAAATAAAGTAATTTTAAAAAAACTAATACCAAGAAAAGTTAATGGATTTAAAAAATATTGTTGAGGGACTATATTTTGATAGCGAACGAACACCCCCGAGAGGCTTAGGAGCAATAGCAGAAGCAGAAAAGTATTTACAACAAGCATATGAAGGACGCTATTTTTTTGAACTGATACAAAACGTCAGAGATGCCAACAAAGAGATTGACCAAGATGGGGAGATATTGATAGAACTATCCAATAATATCTTGTCGATATCAAACAGTGGTGCAGAATTTAGCGCTGAAGGAATCGAGGGGATTACAACGATAGGACAAAGCACTAAAGAAAGCCAGGATTATATTGGGTTTAAAGGAATTGGTTTTAAGTCCATTCAGGAAGTTACGGAAAAGCCAAGAATCATCACCCATCATGGTACAGTTTATTTTGACAAAATAACAACACTCCAAAGATATGCTGATAAAAAACTAACCCAAAATAAAACACCTCTATTCTACTTCCCACATTATGATTCTGAAAAATTATCTGATCAAGAAAAATCTCAAGGCATTGTCACAAGAATTCACCTTCCTCTGAAAGAGAATATCAGTGAGACCGATATAGTTGAGGCATTTGTAGAGATACAGCCTCAACAGCTGATACTTTTAGGTAATATAAAATATCTGAAATTTCTGTCTACTGGTAAAGATATAAGCTATTCAATACAAAAGAATCCCTCGAAAAATCTGATTGAGATTCAGGCTAACGATTCTTTAAATTTAAAGTATAAATATTTTACCCCTTCAAAGCCAATTTATACTCCCGAAGATGTTTTAGAAACCTTAGATGGTAAAGAAAAAGATGTTTTCGGCAAAAGATCTGGGCTTGATATAAATATAGTTTTAGAAGTTAATAGTTTGGGACAAGTCTCTTTTATTAAAGACGCTAAATTATTTCTATTTTACCCATTAGAGATCAGCTCCGGCTTTAGGTTCATAATACACAGCTACTTTATCGTAAATCCGGAAAGAACATCGCTTAGAGATTCTGCTATAAATAATTTTCTTCTGAAAGAAATAGGTAACTTCATAGTTGGTGAAATGCTTAGTAGCTTAAAAAATAGTCGGATTAATACTAATAAGATATTGTGTTTTAAGAGAAATAAAGACGCAAAAATCGATTTACTATATGATACAGTTGTAGCCGGATTAAAAAATCAAAAATTCATCTATGATAGCGGTGCAAAGAAGTACTATTTACCATCTGAGGTAATGGTTACAGATGGGTTCGACAAAGGTCTTTTTCCTGATCGGAAATTTGCTGGCAAGCAACTCATTTTCAGTGACGATGCTGATACAATTAGCTGGCTTAGAACAGAATTTGATGTACCATATTTGAGCTACAAAGATATTGAAGAGAAAATTGAAAATGAATGCAGAAAACAAGCTAAGGAGCGGAAAATCAAATTTTTTCAAAATCTTTATAATTATGTCGGTGAACATTCTGAATTAGATTTAACTGGTAAAAATGTTTTATTGACAGATAGCTGGAGATTAGTATCAAGTAATGAAGATGTATTTTATGGTGGCGGAAGAAATAGAATTGAGTTACCAGCAAGTATAAAAAAACACATTCATTTTATACATAAAAACATCAAGATAAAAGATTTTAGAGAAGGGCGAAGTAGAACTGGTATCACGGAATTTAATACCTACGAACTGATAAGGAGGATTTTAAAGCTTTTTGATACATCAAATGTTCCTAAATCAGATATATTAAACACTCTTTACAACCTATATCCTTTTGATGTAAAATCTCAATTAGATGTTAGGGAAAAGATTTTATTTCCAATTCGAGGAAGCAAAAAATGGCTTTCACCAATATATAATCCCATTTATTTTGATAATGAAAATCTTCGTGAACTGTATCCGTCAGGAAACTTCGCAGACTTGAATATTTTTCAGTGGCTTGGTGATGAATCTGAAAAAATTGAAGCAACTGATTTTTCAAAAATATTTGGTATCTGGGATATTCCTGCTGTCTATATTTCTGAAAAAAATTTAACTGTTGCAACAAGTGAGGTACGCAATAAAAAAATTGAAGATCAATGCGGATTGACCAGCAGACCATTTTATACAAAAAATGACAGAGTTCTGCACATTCCTATTAAATACAATCATTGGTTTAGTAATTCTGTCATAGAAAACTGGACGCGATACGAAGAATTTATAAAAAATGAATTATTTCCAAGTTTACAATATCATAATGGGAACAGTAATTACAGGAGTGCATTTAAAGATAAAATCCTTCCAATCACCTCATTTACTGAAACCCTCAGTACTGATGCCTGGATATATTTTCAAGGTGAAGACCTCTCATATTCCATCAATGAATTGATAGGAATTAAATATTTAGATTTTTCACAGCCTCATAATCATGTAATTTCTAAATACTTAAAACTTTTGCCTATAAGTTTTGATGTTAAAAAGAACTTTATACAGGCTTTAGGATTGATCCATCTTGATGCGGACCATCTTAAAAATTTTAAAGATTTATTACAATATATTTATGTTAGATATGAAAAAAATATCCCACAAGAAAAGGAATTTATAGACTTCTATAATAGAATTCTTGGAAAAATAGTTGATTTTTATTATATCAATAATCAATTTGACGAGATAAAGAGCTTAAAAGATCAATATTTTTTAGGTGTTGATGAGATCACAAAAGAAAGCTTGTGGGAAAGAGCATCAAGGATATACTACCTTGACAATAAACCAAATTACGAAATTCTTCCTTCGACAATAAAGAAGAAGATACAACCACAATTTACAAATAGGGATAGGAATACATTTGGAAAAATTGCAGCAAAAATTGGAAAGAGATTTTCAAATTCAATTCAAAAAGAATTAATAAATGGTGACGATATCAATTCTGCTTTATTAGTTAACTATTTCAAATATTTACCAGAGGCAATAGCCATTTTAGAATGCACACTAGATACTTTAATGAATGATTATATCGAAGAGATTAAATTAGTAAAAGTATTTGAAAAAAGTCTAGTATCAGTCAAGGTTTCAGTGGCTGATTCTGAGCCTGTGATAATAATTGTGAACCATTATGTTGATACGGAAAAAGATTATAGTATTTATCTCTCGAAATCGAGCGATATAAATACCTACAAGCAGATGGCTGAGGCAATCACTGAAGTCTTTTTGAACATGTTAGGAAGAGATACCCGTAAGTATAGTTCAGATTTACTTCGATATCTTAATGCAGTTGATAAGACCGATTACTTAATGGACTATGATATAATACCTGAGAGAATTTCTGAGATAAGAAACAAGCTGAATACTACTGAATTCACAAAAATTCAAAAATTTTGGGACGCAATTCTTTCTGCAGCTGGTAAAGACAAGAGGGAGGGTATTTTTATTGGTCAAGTAATCGACGTTGATGAAATTAGTAAAATCCTAGATCTTGATGAAAAAAATATAAGGAGTTTTAACACTTATTTCAACTTTAATTTTACATCCGATCCCTTAAATATTGAATTACTGACCAAATTGCTGATACACTTAAAAATCAAATTGCTCGATCTTAACAAATTTTTATTCCCAAAAATTGACTTTAGAGAATTTTATTCAAAAAGATTGATAGGTATTAAAAATAAATTTGAAAATTCATTTAATGAAATTTTGTATAAGTATTTGCTATTCAAGGGTGATGATGATCAGGAAAAATACCAAAATCTACTGGATTCATATAAGGATTTAGGCGACTTTTGTATTTCTTTAAATATATTAAGTTTAGATGTCGATGAATATTTTATTGAGTTTGTACAAAACAAATTTTCTTACGTTGAAATTACAGTAGATAATTTAAAAAACTCCAGTTCCACCTTCGATTCTGCGACCATATATAAAAATAATTTTATCATTTTGGAAAATGAGATAATATCTGCAGGATTAAACACAAAAAATTTAGATTTATTTCTATCAGACAACATTAGAAGAAGTTTATTATATTTTAGCAAAACACAAAAACTTATTAGCCTTTTTAAAGATTGGTTGAGTGTTAATGAGAATGATGAGTCAAAGAATGACTCAGAATTAGAAGATTACTTAAAAAGCTTCTATAATCCAGATGACGTGCAAATTGAATCAATTTCGACCCTGGAAATTGATAACCAAATCAATGCTGGAAACCACTATACCGCATCTGGAAATCGTTTTGATGGAAGCATAAACGACCAAATTAAAATAACCATAGGCTTAGTTGCTGAAATGGTGGTATATGATAAGCTAAAAAGTTTATATAAAACAGTTAATTGGGTTTCCAAATTTGCAAGTAAGATCTATAAAACGCATCATGGTTATAATCCTGAAGGTCAGGATGGATTGGGATATGACATTGAGTATTTGGATGATGATGGAAATAAGTATTATGTTGAAGTGAAGGGAAAATCTGACAGTTTTGAAAGTTTTGAAATAACTAAAAAAGAAATTGAGAAGGCACAGACAGCTAAAGAATATTATAAAATCTTATTTGTAACCAATACACTTAATAACAGCCAGCGGCGCATAAAAGACTTAGGTAATTTATTTGTATTTGAAATAGGTGAAGATATATTATCTAATAAAAGATTTAAAGCTTTGTATAAAAATTTTGAAATAAGATTTCAAGAAGAATAAAAACTATTTAATAATCTAAATATTAAAAAATGAAAATTCTATCATTACTAAGTCCTCATGTAATTAAATTTGAAAAAGAAGATATGACGTCAAAAATCTCTCATCAAATGTATACTGAAAACAAATTAGGTACTGACATGCCTGTTAATCATGCCGTACTAATTTTAATGTCGGAGAAAAGCGAAGATGGACGTTTTAAGCTGCCAATCGATGGACAGGCAATCTTTGGAAAAGAAAGTGCTGCTGCTATTAGTCAAGTGAAGACACAAATGGGAAGATGTTCTCAACTTGCTGAAAATTTATTTTCAAAATTAAAGGCGCTTCATCTACGATTAAAATATACTTCAGAACTTAAAGGTATTTTTGACAAATATGAAGAAAAGTACAAAAAACTAGATTTTATGGGACATCGAAAACTCTTCAGTGAAATTCTACAATCAAATAAAATAGATTGGATAAAAGATATTTCTGATGAATACGATGTTAAATCGCTTACAAAAACATTTTATAATTTTATTATGGATAGAAATAAATATACACACGGAGAATTAATGCTTTACTATCCAAGCAAACAGACGATAATCGAGTACGAAGATGTTGAAAAAAACAGAGAAGTAGCTATAGTTAACGCAGAAATTATCACTTCCTACACAGCAACTTATAATGAACTCAATAAATTAATTGATAAAATTGAAGCTGCAAGACAGAAAAAATTTCAATAAAATAATAAGTAAATAATTGGTCGATGGACTTAAAGTCATGATTAGCCATATTTAAGAATTACTCAAGCAGAATTCTACAGAAGACTTTCTGCTATTTTTATTCAGAAACCAAGAGATGTGAATGATTTTAGATAATCATTCTTGACTCCCAGCTGTTAATGTTGTTTTGAAATGTATTCTCCAATAAGAGTAATAATTTGAGGTATCATTTGATTACTCGCTCGACAAAGTCTCCTAGCTTTTGAGTCATATTTTATCAACAGTTCACTATATTTGCTACTAACTAAAAACTAATGCAAAAAAACACAATTTCCAAGTTAAAATCCCAAGCCATCTACATTGATGGTAAAGACAAAACTGATGAGATAGACTCTTATTCTTATGAGGGCAATAAGTGTGTCGTAGTATATAAAAGCAGTGGTAAAGCCTATTCTTATCCTCAACATAAAATTAAGATGGTAAGATCTGCTATTCAAAGTGAGAGAGCCGGAAATATTTTTTCTTACCTAAAGGCGATTGCAGCTAGCGTTGGCTTGAAGACAGAGGAAGGCAATAATATTCTTGCCAATAGTTATGGGAAGATATCTTTTATTCCTGAGACATCTATTCTTTACAATTTCCTTAACGGAAAAGAACCTGATAAAAATTACCACGCCTCTCCTATTGAAATCTTTCCTTTTGGTTTTAATCTGAGCCAGAGAAAAGGAGTTGACAATGCATTTTCAAATTCGTTAAGTGTTATAGAAGGTCCTCCCGGAACAGGAAAGACACAGACTATTCTCAATATTATTGCCAATGCGGTGATGAATAATCAGAGTGTAGCTGTTGTTTCAAGCAATAATTCGGCGACAAAAAATGTTTTTGAGAAACTGGAAAGCAATGGGGTTTCTTTTATAGCGGCATTATTGGGAAGCAGTCAGAATAAAAAAGAATTCATCAATGCTCAGACTGAAATCCCGGATCTGTCAGATTTTAAATTAGAGCAAGAACAGGAACAATCTCTTATGCAGTCAACCCTCCTTCTTTTTGCTGAGCTTATTGAAAAATTGGAATTAAAGAATGAATTGGCTTTACTCAAACTGGAAATCGATAAGATTAAAACAGAGCATGAGCATTTTACTTATGATGTAGCGTTGGCAACGGAAATCCGTTTTAAAAAGAATGTCAGTTCAGATCAGCTGCTTTCTTTATGGGTAACGTTGGAAGACTATGAGAAAACAGGGAAGAAATTTTACTGGTGGCGCAAACTGATATTCCCTTTTTTGTATGGGTTGAGAGATAAGATTTTTTATACTTTATCGTATGAAGAAATGATCAGAATTGTTCAGTCAAAATATTATGAAGTAAAAATTTCAGAGCTTACTCTCAGAGAGCAGGAGTTGCAAAATATCTTAGAGCATTTTTCCTTCAATGATAAAATGAAAGAATATACGGAAGGATCGATGCAGCTGTTTAAAAACAAACTCTATCAAAGATATAAAGGACAGGAACGTTCAGAATATACTGAATGGGATCTTCGTTTTAAATCTGAAGAATTTATTAAAGATTATCCTGTCATTATGAGTACGACCTACTCATTAAGGAGAAGCCTTGCTGAAAATGTAGTCTACGATTATGTCATTATTGACGAATCTTCACAGGTAGATCTTGCAACGGGTGTGCTCGCATTATCCTGTGCAAAACAGGCCGTCATTGTAGGAGACTTAAAACAGCTACCTAATGTAGTGGATTCTGAAACAGCAGAAAATACAGATCATATCTTTAGGAACTATGATATTCCGGAACCTTATCGGTATTCCAGTCATAGCCTGCTTTCTTCCGTAACAGAAGTATTTCCGAAGTTGCCTAAAACACTTTTAAAAGAACATTATCGCTGCCATCCTAAAATCATTGATTTTTGTAACCGTAAATTTTATAACGATCAGCTAATTATCCTCTCGGAAGGACAGATGGAAAGAGAACCTTTATTAGTCTATAAAACAACTGAAGGCAACCATGCCCGTCAAAGAGAGAATCAGCGACAGATTGATGTGATTATTCAGGAAATCATTCCACAACAAAAGCTGGAAGGTTTGAATCTGGGAATTGTAACGCCATACCGAAATCAGACCATCGCATTACAAAGAAGCTTTCAGGGAACAGATATCAAAGCCGATACAGTGGATAAGTTTCAGGGAAGAGAAAATGATGTGATCATTCTCTCCACCGTAGATAATGAAATCTCTGAATTCACCGATAATCCCAATCGATTAAATGTAGCCATTTCAAGAGCCAAAGATCAGCTGATTCTATTGGTAAACGGAAATGAAAGTGATAATGACACGAATATCTCAGATTTGATTCGCTATATTGATTACAATAATTTCAGTACAATCAACAGTGAAGTACATTCTATTTTTGATTACCTGTACAAAGGGTATGAAGAAAAAAGAAGAGCACTTTTATCGGATCAAAAAAAGAAATCTGTTTTCGACAGTGAGAATCTCATGTATGCATTAATCAGAGAAGTGTTGTCCGACGATCAATTTTCAAAATATGGAGTTATTCTGCATCATCCCTTAAGAAATTTACTGCTGGATTTTTCTAAATTAAGTCCTGAAGAAGAAAAGTATGCAAAACATCACGCCACACATCTTGATTTTCTAATCTACAATAAATTGGGAAAAAATCCAGTTTTAGCAATAGAAGTAGATGGGTATGAATATCATAAAGTAGAAAGCAGGCAAGCTGAAAGAGATGTTTTGAAAAATGAGATTTTGAACAAGTATAAGATTCCTTTGTTAAGATTTTCTACGACAGGTAGCGGAGAAAGAGAGATGTTGATTAAAAAACTGAATGAGATTAGAAAATAATTTCTAAGATTACGGTTTTCCGTAAAAGTTTCCATTTGAAGAATTTTTAGGGAAGAATCGATGCTGTTATACATTTTAGTCGCAAGATATATGTAGTTGAGTTCAAATTTTCCAAGAACACTGATTTTTCTCAGGAAACATTGAATCAGATTATAGAGAAAAATTATGTAGAAAAGTACCGTATAGATAATGTTGAAACTTTTGTATTAGGAATTCGCTTTAATAGTAAAATAAGAGACATCAATAATTATAAAGAAAGTTTGTTGTAAAGTTGAAACACGCAAAAAATGAATGATAAAAACATAAAAATTATAACAAATAACGGATGTTCGGATTTTGAAGATCTCATGATGGATTTATCTGAGACAGCGGATTGTATTAAAATTGCAACCGCATTTTTTTCTGATACAAAATTAATTAGTACTTGGGTAGACCGTTCAAAAACGGTCGATTTACTGGTATCTTTACGCCCTCCAACGAATTATTATTCTCTGTTAAAGATATATTCGAAAAGGCATGTAAATATTCAGTTCTTAGGAAATGAGTTTCATTCTAAATTTTTTATATTTTATAAAGATTCCAAACCTTTTGCTTTTGTTATTGGATCATCTAATCTTACAGCTGGTGGACTTTATAAGAATATAGAGACCAATACGATAATTAGGGATGAAAATTATCTGAAAGAAATTGACAGGGAATTCTCAGCGCTCTGGAAGATTTCCTACCAGCTGCAGCCCACGGATCTGGACGGGCTTAAAATTATCTTTGATAAATTCGCAAAAAAAGCAGCGGATGAGAAAGCAGAGTTGGATGCATTTGAAACGGCGATTTTATCCGGTCGGTCAAAAAAAGAAGATAAGCCTCGAATCGGACGTCATGCAAAGGAACATCATATTTTCTGTGCTGCCGTTAATCAAATAAAGGCAATTGTATCTGAAATTTCTGAAAAGGAATATCCAGGCGTACCTATATATCTGGTTATTGATCATTTTTGGCATTGGGTCGTAGTCAAATGGGACAGAACTGATGTCCGTTTATACGTAGGTTCTGACAAGGAGCAAACGCTTCAGAAAATCTTTAGAGACTATTGCTCTTGGGATAAAAATGAAGATAATTATACGTACACCATGGCAGATAAATCTGCAAACATATTTGCTGCACTCCTGGCGGAAGATAAAATTGATTATTTAACAGACAGCGATGCTGTTACTATTATTTCAAATCTCCATTCCGGAGCAATGCGGACTAAAAGATTTGCAGCGGATAAAAAGTTCGTAGAGGAAAATTCTATTATGAAAATAAGGTCGTCTTTTAAATATCTTTTATATTCCAATGAAGATCTTGATCTGCGTATCCATAATCTTTACGCAAATCCAAAATATAAATTAAAGCAATTGAGTCTTTCCGGCATACAGGAATTAATCGGATGGGTGATGCCTGAGAAATATCCGATCAGAAATGAAAAAGCCAATAACGCCATAAAATTGCTGGGATACGCTTGAAGATCATAAATTATTAAATTGTAAAATCAAATTGTTGATACTTTTATGAAAAATCTTAACTCTAAACTCTTGATGACGGAAGAACTTCAGGAAATGAATTTTGCATCTGCTGTAAACGGAAACAGACTGAGAGGTTCTTATAATCCATTGCAATCTGTTGTGAGACTGCATGATGATATTCTTAAAGCGCTTGACAGAAATGATATGAGCTTTGAAAGGATTCAGGCTTTTTCAACTTATCTTCACGAGACCATTCACTGGTGGCAGCATGTGGGATCACATTTGGGGTTTATTACGAGTTTAAGCTATCCTGCACTCGCACATATTGCTCACCGGGATCTGAAAACTTTGGTGGATAGAAATGAAATTTATAAACCAATACTAGCGTATGATCAGTATTATTATTCCCAGACAGGGTCTTATAACAATATAGAAATCAACAGAATTTTAAATTATTATCATGATATAAGATTTGCTACTGCATACATCAGTAATAATGAGAACATCCGGTACATGCTCAAGGATAAACGGTTTTTTCTTAATATAGGTCATTGCTTTCACATGCTCTGGTCAATGTCCATAAATGTACTTTCCGTTTCTATTGATCCGCACTTTAATTTTCTTCCAAAAATCAAAGATTGGTCTCCTAAATTTCTTGAATTAGAGAGAAGTCAAATACCGGGATTTACAACGGACGCTGACGTTACCATATCCTCACTGGGTACTCACGCCATCTACGAAGGACAGGCAAGATTTAACCAGCTGCAATATCTTGCTATTGGATCCAGTGATTTATCATATGAAAAATTTGCAGAGATGGGAATGCTGCAGGGAATATATATTGAAGCTTTTGATCTTTTTTTAATGATAACAGGCATTGACCGTCCCACCAATTTAAATAACTCTGTAATCGGTTTGTTTTTATTGATATGCGATGTCGCTATCAATCCGGCGGAAGGTTTTCCTTCAGACATTATTGATTATAATTCTTTCATTATCTCCAATGACCCGGGTATGCGATTTACCCTGCTTTGCCAAAATGTTGCAGTGAATAAAGATAGATGGGAAAATGCTGTAAAGGATTATTCACGGGATGAATATGTTAAGTTATCCGAGGAACTCTGTGATTCAATTGTTTGTTTACCTCCGCTGATAGGAAGTGCAATTGCAGCAAGCTGGGCTGAAGAGCATACGGATGTGAAGAAGATGATGGCTGAGGAGGCTGATATGAAATTTAGTAATGAGAATTTAGTGATTCGTCTTTTTACTTCGAAATATATAAGATTTCAGGAAGATAAATTAAAGTATCCGAATATCTTTTGCTGGCCGGGAAAATCTATGACGGGTGAGCTAAGTAAAGAAATTGATCTTGAGACTGTAAAGAAAGTTTTTGAAAAGCATCAGGCTTTATTTACTAATGTAGTGGGTGGGGAGATCAGACCGACCTTGTATAAAGGAATTTCTGAAGAAAATATTATGGATACATTTAACTTTTTTTACATGAATAATACGACGTACGATATGACAATGAAATGGATAACGGAAATGGGAGCTTTTACATACGATTACCAATGGCTTTCGCCTCAGTATAATTCAGATGACGTCAAAAATTATGTAAGGAATAATTTTAAAGACGTATATTCAATCTATCCGGAAGAGATTAAAATACTGTAGCAAATCGAATTTCTACAATTCTGCAGTTCTTTTTACTGAATTACAGTTTGCATCGAAACATCCGGTGGCTGTGCCTTTGAACGAATTGATAATATGTCGCTTAGCTGATGGATAAGCATTGAATACCTGCATCCAGATGGAAAAGAAACCGTTATCAGAAACCAATAATCCTAACATCTCTTCGAATTCTGCAGCAGCGCCTTTTCCAGCAGCTAACTGGTAAAGTTTCAATGCCGCATTTGCCTTGACAAACGCCTCTTTGCGATTAAGCCACCGGCGGTCACTTGCTGTGGGATTATCAGGATAATTTTGTAATCCCACAAGATCCAACATATTTTTAGCCTTTGTCTTTAAAGAAGCAGGTAAAGACGGATGTACTTCTACTGTGCCATCTTTTTCATATTGAAAGGCAATATGGGTATTATGAACATCTGGCCACAGATAATCATCAAGAATAACTTCCTTCTTCCCTTTTGTCGAATTACAGTTGGTACATCCCAAAACAAAGTTTGTCCAAGCCAACTCTAATGTTGGATTTGAAATTTTCGGCCGTACGTGCTCAACAGCTAATGAAGCCGGAAGCTTTTGATTGCAGTAAGCACAATATTGACCCATCCGGTCAATAAGATCCCTTCGGGCATTCCCATAAGAGGTGTATACTTTGTCGCTACCGTCTTGATTTTTTGGTACAGGACCTCTTTCTATTGGACGCATAACTACTCCTTCTCTTTATTTATATTGTCTGATCCCAGTAAAGCCAGCCTGTTCATTTTCAGAAAAGCGGCTACAGCCGGGTCATTGATTTCTGCCTGCTCTTCCAGTTCATCTAATTGATCTTTCAAGGGATTACTGTCATCAAGCCCAAAATCATCTCCCAGATTAATTTTGTTAAGCAAATCTAAATAGTAGGTTGTCTTATCGAAAATCTTTTGAAACTCAAGACTGCGTGGTTCCACCTTCATGATATGAGAAGTGACTTCTTCTATGCTCATTTTATTGGGATCTTCCTCCACTACAGCATCAAGATTAATCAGTTCTTCTGCTTTAAGAGATTGTACGATAAATGGAGAGTGAGTCGTCGCAATAAACTGAATACAAGGGAAAGCCGTTTTAAGATCATTTACTACGCTCTGCTGCCATTTAGGATGAAGATGCATATCAATCTCATCAATCAAAACAATTCCTTTAGATTTTTTCACGGCATCAGCCCCTAAGTGAGGATTCAGAACGACACATCGATAAGCGATCTCAGCTACCATAGCAGCCATAGTTCGGAGTCCGTCACTTAAATAAAATAATGGAATAAATGACGATGTGCCCGATTCATCAGAAAGCTTTCCGCCTAAATCATCAGTGTCTTCATCCCATTCCAAAGGTGTCCAATTAGGTATACATATGTCTATAGCCTCTAAAACAGCATCCAGCAACACACTTTCAGTTCTTCCCTTTAGACTTTTATAATACGTTGACTTAATCCACTCCATTGGAGATTTTTTATCGGAACTGCTGTTTATACATCTGGCATATCCATCTCTCAGTCTGGAACCTTTTTTCTTTAGTTTGACAGTTTGCTTTGGCTCAACCCATAATCTTGATGTACTGAAAAAATTAATAACCGGTATATCAAGATCTTCCCTGAATTCGTCATTTACAGCCCTGTTAATATTTTCAGAAATCTTTATAATGTCGCTGGCATCTTTTGAATTTGTGCGGCTGGACGATGTTTTAGAACGCTTCCAAACGACTTCTTCATCATTAAAAGTTCCGTAGGCTTTTATACTGCATCCTTTTTGAGGAACGAATCTGTTTTGCAGATCAATACGTCTAACATCGTCTTTCTGAATATGATAACGTTCTGCTTCGTCAATACCCATCAGAAAAGTTGCAGCCGCAACTCGTAATCCCTGTAATATGGACGATTTGCCTTTTCCGTTCTCCCCAATAATAACAGTGAAATGTGAATGAAAATTGAAAGTTGAATTTTCAAAGTTTCGAAAGTTGATTAAATCTATCGTGTTGATTATCATTTAAAGACGCTATATTGTTCTGTAAATATTTTTATAATATCAACACAAATATAACGTATTACATTCAATATCGGAAGAGAACAACTTCTTTTTTACCTTTAAAAATATAATAACTGATATTCCAATTTTTTTTTTTTGAGAATTAGTTGAGAATTGTAGTTGATAACTTTTATAGTGGGCAGGTATACTACACTATGAAAACAGACTAAATTTAAAAACTCAAAGCTGTTACTCAATCAACTTTTAATAGCATTATAAGAACTGAACTTTTTTTACACTGATCATCTTACTTTCAGTTGTTCAATTAGTTCTAATGCCCATGAATTTGGAAATTTATTAATACGTTTATAATAGGGAAATTTTTCTGAAAGAATTTTTTTTGCCTGCGTATAATGTGTGGTCGTTGGTTTATCATCAAGATTAAAACCCAACTCAATGACCTCACTTTTCGTATAAGTTTTGCCCTTAACAGCTGTCATAATATAAAAATTAATTCTTTCTTCCGGAATCATAAAATAATCATCTCCAGTCTTTCTCTCATTTTTTAAGATGAAAAAATCGTTATACACCCTGAGATACTCGCTCAGATTAATTCTTTTCCTTTTTACAAAAGGGTTGGATTGATACATAATCTCAAGCCATTTGGATAAGGTGTCATTGTCTACCTCCCACTCTTTAGCAATTGCAGCCTGGCTGAATTGGATTTTCCTGTCAAAATACTTAAGTATGTCTTCCTTAAAATAAACAGGGGTTCTCTTTCTGATTGAAATGATTGTCAGAATATGCACATACTGTATAATAAAAAATCCAAAGAATAAATATAAATTCCTTTCACTGCTCGATATAAACCCGGTGACATCATCTAACTTTACAACAGCTGAGGATAAGTTCTTAAAATTAAATTCACTCATATTTATATCTGCGCCGTCCGGAGTATTTTCATTAAAATAATTTTTGAATCTGAGTACAAAATCGTTAAAATTATCAGGCAAACCGTTTTTATATTCATCAAAACGGTCTCCTATAAATTTTGGATAAACCAATGAAGAATACTTTTTATAGACAGGTGATTCTATAGAGTATTTATTTTGATTTAGATAGCTTAGAAATATTTCAATCATTTATAAAATTTTAAAAAGGACGCCATTACTGAAATCCTTTAGTTAGTGTGCTTCCCCTTCTTAGCAAGTAAACGTTGGACTTTTGCAGCAAAGCTGTCTTTTGGGGTTATTCCTCCATGTAAAAGAGCCGTTACTTTTTGAATTCTTTTTAAATCAGCTTGAGTAATTTGTTTTTTTGGCATTTTTTTAAGTTTTAAAATTCTTTTTACAAAGATATAGACCTTAAAAAAATGTTTAGAAAATATTCCCCGATAGCGATACGTGAAAATTTATTGTTAGTACGAATATAATCAGGTTTTTCTACAATAAAGAATTAATATGAATCACTCTCTGGGTTTTGATTTGATTCAGCTAAATCTTCACTGCACGGGTTGATACAAAAAATGGAATATGAAAATGTGGTGATTAAAAAGTCAAAAATTCCTTATCGAATATAATGAAAGCTTAGCTTAAAGGTTTTGAATAATGGAAAATTCTATATAGTATCTCGTATGTTTTTTTTAGACTGGAAAGTAAATACGCCATTTCTTGTTATATGATTTTTTCGTCATGTTATACTCCAGATAAAAATCAAATTCTTGTTCATACTCTAAGAAGGGTTCATATTGACTTTCCTCATATCCTGACTGTTCCAGGTAATAACCTATAGCTTGGTAATATGGGTATGTAAAATTCATTTTTGAATAATATTCATATAGCGTTTCTGTATTAAGCCTTCCTTTTGCAGACTTAAACGCTTTTAGTACTTTTAGTGACCCACCTGCATAAAAAGGACGGACTGCACAATCAATTAAAGTTCTTTCTAAATCAGCAATATAACATTGTTTAGATTTAATAACTCCTCTACCATCCTGAAACTGTCCGCTAATAATATTGATTTGATGACCTCTTATTGTTCTTTTCTTTGTTGTTATCCTTGGATCTTTCTTAAATGATTCATCTATTGATTGCTGTGTCAACAAATTTTGTGATTGCTGGTCATAAGGTTTTCTTTCTTTAACCATAAAAATATCATAGGAAAGTTCATCTACCAATGAGTGCATAAATAATGCAGTTTGATAGCTGAAAAACGAAAATCTTGAAAATGCAGAAAATATTTCTAAAATATTCGCGTCAGTGCTGAAACTGTATAGATTGGGTGTTCCTAAAAATTTTTCTTTAACAAATTTGTCAAGTATAAAATTCTTTACCTCTTCCCTATTGCGACTTTTTAAACCTCTATTATCTTTAATTAAAGCAAGAACATCATTTAGTTCACTTTCATTAATAACAGAGTGAGTAATTTTTGCAATATAGAATTCCATTATTGGTAAGTAATAATCTAAATTTTTCATTGCAACTTCAAGTAGCTGAATTCCAAATACTTAAATAACCATAAGGTATTTTACGGCTTCAGAATTACATATATGTAATTCTGAAGCCAAAGTTACATTATTTTTTTTAAAAAGTCAAGCAGTTTTTTAAATGCTCAGTATATCAAACTAAGTGCATCAATTATTACTTTTTTAGTGCATCAAATTGTTTTTTTAGTGCATCATTTAAGGCGTATTCTCTATACTTATCTGAACCTATTCTTGTAATTATATTAACTGCATTTAATAATAAAAGATCTCTTTGAATTGTGGCTCTGGAGCTGTCAAAATGCGCTACTAAGTCTTTCAGAGAGACTGAATCTTGAGTATATATAAGTTTAACTGTATATTTTAATCTAGTTTTTACTGCATCATTTACTGCATCATTTACTGCATCATCTACTGCATCATTTACTGCATCATCTACTGCATCATTAATAACATAAGTATCCTTAGTATTATTAACTGTCTTATCTGACTTACTACCAATATTGGCAACAGGACCGTAAAAAGTTAATACAACCTCATTACTTTTATTAGTCCACTTAGGCTCTCTAAGTCCCGAAGCTTTACATTCTTCAATAATTTTAACTGTTCCACGTCCTAATTTATCAATATAACCCAACAAAAACACAATTTGTGCAATATCTGGATTTGCTGGAAATGATCGATGATTTTTCCTTAAATCAGCAATTTTCATTTCTTCAGGTAGATTACCACTGTTCGCAATTACAAAAGAACCGGGATAAATTGAAATAGTCAGATGACTGTTAAATCGGCTATAATCTCTATGAATTAAAGCATTTATAATACCTTCTTGCAAGGCTTTAACAGGATATTTAAAATCATGACGTTTCCATTCATCATGTGAGAATATACTTTTTGTTCCCATACCGGAAACAAACTTCTCTAACCTCTCTCTAATAACAAACAGATTTCCTTCAATCACTTCATCTCTTACTAAACTGTCCCCGGTTTTATTGCTTGGATATTCAGTTAAGCGTACTCGGGTTTGTGGTAAAAACTGCCCGGGGTTTTTAGCAAAAAGTACAATACATGCGTTAGAAAATGAACCATTATTAAATAACCCATAGTGGCTTAAAAATTCTAATTCATCTTCTCCTTGATAACTGCTTCTATTATTTGCTTTGGCATCAGTCATTACAGATCGTAGACCTTTAAGATCTAAATCTTCCCATTCAAAACCTAAAGAAGCTTGTCTTTCCCAATGAAGTTCATTTTTTTGGCGATCATGTATCAATACTGAAAGCTCTTGAGAGTCAGCTTTATCAGTAAATTTTCCTTTTCTGTAATAAATGTTTCCATTAAATATGTAAGGCTGTCTTGTTCCTTCCCAAACTTTAAATATTAAAAATGAATTATCATTGATTAATTCCTCAAATATTTCAATAGGACTTTCCGGAACAATTGAATTAATTAGAAAAGACTTAATCTCATTAAGACTGTACTGATTGGAAATGCCTTTAAGTTTACCTGAATCAGTAACTCCTACAATTAGATTTCCTCCTTTATGATTTAATAGACTTGAGAGAATTATAGCAATCTGATCTAAATCTAAATCTTCAAGAAATGCTAAGGTATTACTCTGTCCTTTTTGAACTAAATTTTTAAGATTACTATTTTCCATTTTTTAAATCATTTAAATCTTTTTCAAATCTTGGGTAATCTTCAAATAAAGTTTTAATAAACGGACTTCCATCTAATTCATACTTACTGAATTCCTGTGTCCACAATCTATTTTTTAAGGGAAGCCCATGCCCTATCGCTAAATTGTACATTTCTATAACTTCCAAACTGTCTAAAACAGTAGTTTTATCTAATCTAAATCCTGTTCTATTTCCGTGCTCGTCATACATAAATTGCCTAAGTAAAGTTCGTAAAAACGGAATATGTGAATGAGCTAAAAAACCTCTTGGCTTATTCAGTTCAACCGCTCTGATAAACTCTTTATGAGTAATTCCCGAGCCATAATAAGGAAAAATAACACCAAAAAAGAAATCGCATTCTTCTACAGCAGCTAAACAAGATTCTTCGGGAGACAAACCTGGCTTTGAGTAAATAGTTCCCATATGCGAACAAAGAACCTTATATCCAAACCTTTCCAAAGTAGCATATATTGATTCAATAATATGCTTACTGCCATGCACAGTAGAGGAAAGCATTATTTTGATTTGAGGTTTTGGGGGCATATGCAACTGATAATATTAGTTTGTAACAAATATAAGTTAAATCTAATTATTTCTTTGAAATTGGATTTATAAATTCAAATGTTGTTGTCAGATTATCTTTTAATAATATATATGCATCAAAATTTTTCCCGTTTTTAGTTTTCAGATTTTTGATAAGTGGTGTTTTACTTTGGGTAAGTAAAGAGGTAATATATTCTGTACTAAGTTGTACTCCGCAAATATTTCTGAATAGCAGCCATGAACAGTTTTCATCCGGACATTTGATTATTTTTTCTCTGATGATCAGGTTTTGATTTTTACACTTGGGACATTGGAGATTTGAAATACTTTCTTGGGGAATTGATAATGCTAAAAGTTCCTTAGTGATTTCATTCGTGTAATTCTTAATGTCTGTCATAAATTGTTCAGGATTGTATTCTCCTTTTTCAATTTTATCTAAAGTTATTTCCCACTCTGCCGTCATTTGTACATTGGCTATTTTTTTATCTCTAACCAGATTGTAAACTTTTAAACCTTTCTCAGTCGGTACTAAAGCTTTATTTTTTCGAATGATGTAGTTTCTGGTAAGCAGGGTCTCTATGATGGAAGCTCTGGTAGCTGGAGTACCTATACCGATATTTGAAATCGCTTTCAGTTGTTCTTTATTTTCGATCAGTCGTCCCGCGTTTTCCATTGCTGACAAAAGATCTGCTTCACTATACAGTTTGGGAGGTTGGGTTATTTTTTCCTGTAAATTTGCCTGAGAAATTTTAAGCTCATCTCCGATTTTGAATTCGGGAAGGTTGACAAGCTTCTCATCTGTACTATTTTTATTAGAATTCATTGTGTCATCGGTATCATTTCCATGGATATCTGATAGAACTCCTTGGATAGCCCGCCAGCCTTGAACCAGTATTTTTGAACCTTTGATGTTAAATTCATAATGGTGAACTTTAACCGTAATGTGGGTAATCTGCTTGGAGCAATGCTCTGAAAGGGATTCAAGTAGACGGTAAGCAATCATATTGTAAATGGCTTTCTCAGTTGCGGTAAGTGCGGATGGAATTTTAGTGGTGATTAGAATCCCGTGATGGTCCGTCACCTTGAGGTTATTAACCATACGTTTGCTGAAATTACCGAATTTGAGTGTTGAAACAGCAGACTTGAATTGGTCAGTTGTGTTTAACATTCTTACCAATTCAGGGATATCCGTCCAAAGGTCTTCAGGAATATATTTACTTCCCGTCCTCGGATAGCTGATGAATCTTTTTTCGTAAAGAGCTTGTGCAGTTTTCAGAACCTCGTCAGCTGAAAGTCCTAACTTTCGGTTAGCTTCTTTCTGAAGTTCTGTAAGATCAAAAAGTAAGGGAGAGGTTTCTTGAACGGTTTTTATAGATATATCTTCAATGATGGCTCTACCTTCGCGTTCAATAGATTTTAAAACCTGTTCAATTTGCTTTTTATCTTCCCATTGCTGGATGGATTGGCTGGTAAAATCTAAATATTCCTTCCGGTGTTTCAACTGGATTTGCCAGTATTTCCTGCGGGTGAAGTGGTTGTGCTCTTCATACCTTTTACAGATTAAAGCCAGTGTTGGTGTTTGCACCCTGCCTAAGGAATAGACATCCTGATTGGCAGCAATGCTCAGCGCTTGGGTTGCATTGATCCCAACTAACCAATCCGCTTCGCTTCTGGCTTTAGCAGCAAGATATAAACCTTCGAATATAGAACCGGGTTGTAGTTTTTTAAATCCTTCCTGTATAGCCTTTTCAGTAAGTGAACTGATCCAAAGTCTTTGAAAAGGTTTATCACACTGAAGGTATTGATAAATGTACCGGAAGATGAGCTCTCCCTCTCTTCCTGCATCGGTTGCTACAATAATACTGCTGCATTTATTGATGACATTTTGAATAATCTTTATTTGTTTGAGTGCAGAAGAATCAGGCTGATGGCCTTTTTGACTCTGTTTTTTTATCGACCTTGGCACTAATAGGAATGGTGCGGGAAAGATAGGTAAAGAGGCTTTATCAAAACCTCTTATACCATAATCTTCCGGCATTCCCAATGATACTAAATGACCTAATGCCCAGGTAATACAGTATCCGTTTCCTTCAATGTAACCTTCCATTTTTTCTCTGGCATTGAGTATTTGTGCAATCTCTCTTGCAACGCTTGGTTTTTCGGCGATAATGGCTTTCATAACTTTAGATTTATTTACATTTTACGTCCTCTGGATTTTACAGGTTTCTTTTGCTGTTCCGCTTCCTGCTGTTTATTTACGGGCTGCTGCTGTTTAGACTGAAGCGGTTCTTTGATATTTTTAGTGGCTTCATTGGTTTTACCATCAGTATTAACTGCTTTCTGAGTTTTGTGATCTTCCGATGGCTGAGCTTTTTCTTTTAGCTTATTGGGATTGGTAAAAGAAAAATCTGTTTTGGAAGTGTCTTTGTTGAAAGTAATATAGCCCTGATATTCTTTGCCTTTTCCGTCTACAAGTCCACTGACATAAACGGTCTCACCTGCTTTGAATTTCTCGTATTGCTTATCATCCAGCTCTTTATCTCTGAACACTTTCGGTGCTTCGCCTTGAGTATTTTGGCTCTGCTCGTTGGTTATATTTTGTTCTTTGCTTTGCTGCTGATTATGCTCTTGCTTTTGATTGTTGTTGAAGAGAAATTCAACATAGCGTTTATCGGCATTGAACTGTACCGTAGCATCAAATGAAGCACCTTTAGTAGAGGTCATTCCCTCCAGATAAAGAGGTTTCCCTTCCAGCAGGGTCTGCTTTTGGTGCTCATCCAGCTTTACACCTTTAATTTCATCCGGGATTTTCATATACTCTGACCTGTATGCAACCAATTCATTGGTAAGCCGGTCACGGCTGATAACGGAAGGGATGATTTCGTTGGTTTTGGGATTGACTAAGTCTACTACCCTTCCCATATTACCACTTTCTCTGAGATTTTTCTTGTCTTCGTCACTGAATTCATGTCCAAGGAACTTAAGATTGAAATTGGGTTCTCTGCGGATTCCGTGAAGATGTACAGCAACCTGACCTGTATCTCCCGTTTGAAGTGACAGTCTCACATCCATTTTACTGACCGCAGTTCCGAGATTGATTGTAATGGGGATTAAATTATTGGTCTTATAACCTCTGAGTAAAGAATCCATCGCATTCATCTTCTCGAGCTTTTCCTGATTAAGTCCGAACTTTTCCATCGTTTTCCAGTCGATCTGCTCTGGCTGAAAACGGTATTCCTGATTGTCTGTGTTATTTTCCATTGTATTCTGATTTTTTAATGGGTTAATATTTTTAGGTAATATTTCATATTCTTTCAGTTTTTCTTTTTCTTCAGGAGATGCCTGATCCACATATTGCTGAAGGTCTTTTGCTGTATTGATTGCATCATATTCTGAAACTTTGAAAAAGTTGAAACGGGAAGGATTTTTAAGCTGTCTGTAAAAATTGGAAAAGAAGTTGGAAAACAGATCACCATGCTTATCTACACGAATGAATGGCTCATTGCCTTTCTGATTCTCACGAGAAATTTTTTGAAGATGTCCATCTTTATCAACCCCTTTAACCATCTCAACTCTATTGCTGTCTTTGTCAAGAACCAACAGTGTATCCGATGCAGGCTTGATTTTATCAGCTTCCTTTTGTGTGACTTCATCCATAAAAATAAATTTTAATGGGACAAAAGTAAATTCATCACTACGGACATTCTCAAGATAGATTTACATGAGCTTATTTGGCAACCTCTGTCTTAGTTATACTAAGAACTTAAACAATCTCTGATAAGCTGATGGACATCAGAAAGTTTATAATACAACTTTCCACTGATTGTATAGTAGGGTAACTTCTTACTGGTGCGGTAGCGCTGCAAAGATCTTGAGCTGATTTTTAGCAATTGCAGGACATCTTGATTATCGAGCAGCTGCTCACCATCTATCTCAATAAATCTGGATTGATTATTGGCTATTTGTTCTTTCAGAATGTCAAATCTTTCCATAATCCGTTCCATCCACACAATAAATTCTGTTCTTTCGATATTCATAACTGTAATTTTTAATGTTAATTTTTTTTTGAACAGTTGATCAACTTTATTGTGGTAAAATTGGATAATGAACATCAGATAAAATCACTATCTTTTCGTAGTACCGAAAAGATTTTCACAAAAAATAAAAAAAGAACTGGAATCTGATTGATTTCCTTTAACATACAATCTTTTAAATTTGTCGTGAATGATAAATAAGGGTTATTTTAGAGGATAGATAAAATATTATCTAAAACATGGAAGAAGAAATTGCAAACGAAAACGTTATTTTTCTAAACGATATTTTAGAAGAAGCTTACAAAGATTATGGTTCGATTCAGCTTGACGAATCTGAAACAAAAGAACTTCTGTATACAAGCAAAATTCATTTACACTCATTTTCGGAAAACAGGAAGTGCTCTGTAAAGTACTGTAGAAAAAAAGCGGTAAAATCGCATTTATTTCAGGAATCACTTCTTAGAAAAAATGCTCACAATGGACATTATCTTTATCCTGCAGCTGATTTAGATAAAAGAAAAATTAAGATCAGTAAAGTCGGAATAAATAAAGCCCTGACGTTTCCTGGATTTTGTGAATTCCACGAGAATATGTTTGAGTATGAAAAAAAAGAACAACTGGAATATGAGCATGAATTACAGACATTAATCTATAAAGCAATTTGTTATCATCATGTCTATTGGGACATCGTCTTAAAAAAAACTGAAAACAGTGTAGAGAAACTTATTAAGAAAAGGCAGGAAAAGTTTGAAAAATTTACTAATGGAAAATATAGAAGTTTATTCAATTTACTGAGCATAGAATTTAAAGACTTTCATTTTGCAGATTCCAGACACGAAGATTTTGAACAACTTTTAAAACAAAGAAAAAAGATAGTAAATGACGCTTTGAAATTCAAAAGACTGATTTGGCAGGATATTATTTTAGATAAGGAGGAAAATTTAAAATCTCATATTATTGAAATGGATAAAGTGATTCCAATTTTCTTTTGTTACTTGGGGAATTTAACGATTAAAAATGAGGACTTATCATTTGATGATAACGCATGCCTGATTATTCATCCTTTTAAAGAAAGTACAAAGCTAATTTTCACAACAAAAAATGAAAATTTCAGTACTCTTAAAAAACTACTGGATCGATTAGATATAGAATCGGCACTGCATTTTGTTTTGTCATCTCTTTTATACGTATCAGATAATTGGTTGATTAATGAAGAATTTTATAACAAATATTTACCTGTTAAATTAAAAGAAGCTCTTGAATCAGCAAATTTTTTACCTTTAAAACCAAATACAATATAACAAGAGATGATAGATAATACAATTATAAAAAACTTTCCCAAATCATTTACTGATAAAGATTTTAATATTCCAATTTACAGATGTATTCATTTTGAAAGACTTCTGGAGATGTTGTTGCATAAGAATATCGTATTGGTGAAAACTAAGAATTGGGAAGATCCTTACGAAAACTTTTTATTCAAATCTAAAATTAAATTTGGAGAGCACTTTACTTCATTGAACGCTTTTACAGACTCCCTTTATGGTCAATGTTGGACAATGAAAAAAGAAACTGATGCAATCTGGCGAATCTACTCACCCATGAAACAAGGTGTGGTGATCAAAACAAAGCTTTCAAAACTTTCTAAAGCTGTATATGATTCAGAAACCTTATTAGTGGACAGATTCGACACAAGACAAAAAGCTATTGCACCAGTGACTTATTATTCAAAAAATAAAATGAAAAATATAATAAGTAAATACACCTCTCAAATATTACCTGATCCAACAATGGCCTTTAATTCCTTATTTATCAAAAGAGATGAATTCAGGCACGAGCATGAAGTAAGAATAATAATTCAGAAAAGAGGTCAAACTGAAGATGATTTTTATAAAAACGGTGAAAGAAAATTTGTTAAGCTTCCCATAGATCCAAATGATTTTATAGAAGAAATATTGTTAGACCCTAGAATCAATATAAATCAGGAAAATCTGTATACCCATATATTTAAATCTGCAGGTTATACTGGAAAAATTAAAAGATCTAATTTGTATGATAACAACATATACTAATTGTTATTAAATTTTATTTCCCCCTATATAATTAATATGCCTTTATGAAGCACCGATTAATCGAAAAGTCAAATTGATACGGGGTTTCATAAGAACTGTAGACTTGGCAATCCTATGTTCCCAGTTTTCCTGTAAATCACCTTTCATGATGAGTAGTGAACCGTGAGGCAAGGGTAAGCTGTATTTGCTTTGATGATGGTCTTTTTTTCTGAAATCAAAATTTCTGGTTTCTCCGAGACTGATTGAAGCGATGACAGGTCGTTTACCATAGCGGCTTTCTTTATCTCTATGCCAAGCAACTGAATCATTGTTGTCACGGTAAAGGTTAAGTAAAACACCATTGAACTGATAGCCAAATTCTTTTTCAATTCTTTCTTTTAAAAACAGGAGTTCAGGAGTCCATGGGTTAGCACCGGAAACATTTCCATCTAAATCATAGGAATTATTATCGCCATACCATGCGGTGAGACGTGGTGTTAATACTGTTTTGTCATACATCTTCTGAGTACGCTGTTCCCAAGGCACAGTGTCAAGAAGTTGAACTTTCAAAAGATCTGCTTCCTCTCTGCTCAGAAAATTCTCTTTGTATTCCAAAAGGTCTTTTGGAAATTCATAAAATTCTTCTGCATCAAATAAACTCAGCTGGCTCATTATTATTTTCTTATAAAATATTTAAATTTGATCTGTCCCGTATAAATGGGATTTTTTTCATCATTGTGTTTTTTACTTCCCTTCGACGAAGTTTTTTTTCTCTATTGATTTAATTTCAGAAGACTGTTTTCCAGATTGCTGATACTTCTCTTCGCTTCTTTCAGCAAATTTTTCAGATTGGCTTCATCAGGAAAAGAATGCGGTTTATAATCCTGTGGTAATATTCCTCTTACATAACGCCATACTTCAGCTATATCTTCCAAAGTAATATCATATGGTTCATAAAATGAATTATCTGCAGACACTGTAATAATTTTTTTATTTCTTCTGATAAACGTTTTGTAGGTAATTCCATCATTAGTCACAAAAATATATTCCTTATTGGGTTTTAAGTCTTCTAATTTTTCAACATATTCACCAATAATAATCGACTGGTCTGCGAATGGAGGCATTGAATCACCATCTGCCAAGAAAGCCCTGTACTTTCCGTTCTTTAAAAAAGGAAGCTGCATTTTTTGAAGGCTTTCAATGAATTCAGGATCACTGAATCCTTTCAAATAACCCATAGAAGCTTTCTGCGGAACAATTTCTATGAAATTACTTCCGTCAGAATCTACAACAACAGGCAACAAAATTTTATTCCCGGGAAGATTAACCATCTCTTCCAATGGAAATTTCCTGATATCTACAGTGACCAAAAGATCAATACTGATATTGAAATACTTCGATATCCTAATCAATACCTCAATGGGAGGCTCAGCAGCTCCATATTCATAAGAAACATATCTGGATCGGGTCAGAATAAGTTCTTCAGCCAACTTGTGTTGGGACAGCTTTTTTCTACCTCTCAAAAACACGATGTTATCTGCAAAAATTGACATTGTCATAATTTATGACAGCAAAAATACAAAAATTGTTTAAAAACGTAACTAATTTTGTAAAATGGAACGAGCGATTGCACATATGGATTTGGATACATTCTTTGTTTCCTGTGAAAGGCTTAAAAATTCTGAACTGAAAAATAAGCCTATTATCATAGGAGGTGGAGATCGTGGTGTAGTGGCATCCTGCTCGTATGAAGCCAGAAAATTCGGAGTGCGTTCTGCTATGCCTATCAGGATGGCAGAACGTCTGTGTCCCGAAGCAAAAGTGATTAAAGGTGATATGGAATACTACTCCAATATGTCGCATGTAGTAACAGAAATCATTCAGGAGAAAGTTCCTGTAATGGAGAAAGCCAGTGTAGATGAATTTTATCTTGATCTTTCGGGAATGGACAAGTTTTTTGGCTGCTACCAATGGACAACTGAGATTGCGGATGCAGTGAGGAAAAACACAGGTTTGCCTATCAGTTTTGCACTGTCTACCAACAAAACGGTATCAAAAATAGGAACCGGGGAAGCAAAGCCTGCAGGAAAAATGGAATTAAAGCCTCAGTTCATTCAACCGTTTTTAAATCCTTTGTCCATCAGAAAAATTCCTATGGTCGGTAATGTGACTTTTGAATTGCTTTCAAGGCTGGGGGTTAGAAAAATAGAAACATTATCTCAAATGCCTGCTGATATATTGCAGCAATTGATTGGAAAAAATGGAATTGAGCTTTGGAAAAAAGCCAACGGCATTGATAATAATCCGGTCGTTCAGTATTCAGAAAGAAAATCAATATCTACGGAAACAACTTTTGCAGTTGATACTATAGATATCGATAATATAAGAAGTATTCTTTCCGGAATGGTGGAACAGCTATGTTATCAGCTAAGAAACGAAAAATGGCTGACCTCGACAGTTTCGGTCAGGATTCGATATGCCAATTTTGATACAGAGACCAAACAATGTAGAATTCCCTATACCTCAGCAGATCATACCCTTTTAAAATATATTTTGGAATTGTTTAAGAAAGTATATACTCGAAGGATGAGAATTCGTCTAGTAGGTGTCAGGTTTACAGGTCTTGTCCATGGAAGTCATCAGATGAATCTGTTTGAAGATACGGAAGAACTTATCTCATTATATCAAACTCTGGATAAAATTAAAGACCGGTTTGGAGCTAAAAGTGTAGGAAGAGCTTCAGGCTTTATAAATTAATGAATTGCTTATGTTTCTCAATTGCCACACCTATCATAGCTTACATTATGGAACCATTTCTGTCGAAGATTTGGTTCAGCAGGCTGTGGATTATAAGCTGAAAGTTTTGGCATTGACCGATATTAATACGGTCACAGGAATTTATCAGTTCTATAAGTTGTGTCAGGAGAACAGTATTAAACCGATTGTCGGAGTTGATGTACGAATTGAAAATGAACAGTATTATGTATGCTTAGCGAAAAATGCCAAAGGCATAGCTGAAGTTAACAGGCTTTTGACCGATTATAATTGTGAGGGTGTTGAAATCCCAAAAGCAAATCCTCAACTGGAAAATTGTTTCGTAATCTATCCCTTAGGAAATATCCCGGAGAAATTGTTAGAGCATGAATTTATAGGAATAAGACAAGAAGAATTAAATCTTCTTATCAATCCCAAATTTAAGTCTCTGATCCATAAAATGGTCATTCTTCATCCAGTTACTTTAAAAAAAGATGAGGAATATGAACTTCATAAAATCTTACGGGCTATTGATTCCAACATTTTACTAAGCCAAGTCAATCTACATGACTGCTGCAAAAAAAATGAAAGTTTCGTTGCCAAAAAACAGCTTTTAGAAAAATTTAAGCACTATCCTCAAATCTTGGATAATACAAAATATTTAGTAGATAACTGCAGTTTTGATTTCGATTTTAAAACACCTAAGAACAAAAAACATTTTACTGACAGCAAGGAAAATGATTTTAAATTATTATCAAAATTAGCTTATGAAGGATTAGTAAAAAGATATGGTCAGGACAACATAGACGCAAAAAAAAGACTGGAAAAAGAATTGGCAGTTATTGATCAGCTGAACTTTTGTGGCTATTTTTTAATTACATGGGACATTGTTCAATATAGCATGATGAGGGGTTTTATGCATGTTGGCAGAGGAAGCGGTGCAAATTCAATTGTCAGCTATTGCATTGGAATTACTGAGATTTGCCCTTTAGAACTAGACCTGTATTTTGAACGCTTCTTAAACCTGAACCGTAAAACACCTCCTGACTTCGACATCGACTGGAGCTGGGTCAATCGGGATGCAATTTTAGCTTATATCTTTAATAAATATGGAAAGGATCATGTAGCTTTTTGCGGTACCAATGTCATGTTTAAAAGAAAATCCAGGTTTAGGGAAATCGGGAAAGTTTTTGGTCTTCCTAAAGAGGAACTGGATCAACTTTCAAAAAACCCAAACGAACAGCAAGATCAAAATTCGGTTGTTCAGGAAATCTATAAATATGAACAGTTATTAGTAGGTTTTCCTAACCAACGTAGTATGCATTCCTGCGGAATTCTGATTTCTGAAGAGCCAATAACTAATTATTCGGCTTTAGAATCTCCTCCAAAAGGTTTCCCTATTGTTCAGTTCGATATGCATACTGCTGAAGATATAGGATTGGAAAAGTTCGATATTCTTTCACAGAGAGGTCTTGGTACCATCAAAGATACTGTTCAATTTTTGGAAGAAAAAAAAGGGATTTTTGTAGATATTGAAGACACCAGAATTTCAAAAAATGAAGCCAAGTGTAATGAATATTTAAGTTTAGGAAATACAATCGGATGTTTTTATATTGAATCTCCTGCTATGCGGGGATTATTAAGAAGGCTCAAATGCGACAATTATAAAGTATTGGTTGCTGCCTCTTCTATTATTCGCCCCGGTGTAGCGCAAAGCGGTATGATGAAGGAATATGTTTTCAGGCATAATCATCCAGGGCAATTTGAATACTTCCATGAAGTTTTTGAAAAAGAACTTGGGGAAACTTATGGAATCATGGTGTATCAGGAGGATGTTATAAAAATTGCTTTACATTATGGAGGAGTTTCGGCTGCCAACGGTGATGTTTTAAGAAGAGCGATGAGTGGCAAAGGACGCTCTCTTTCAGCCCTACAAAAACTAAAAGATGATTTTTTCGAGTCCTGTAAGAAAAAGGGGCATCCTGAACAGCTTTCAGAAGAAGTCTACCGACAGATTGAATCTTTTGCAGGATACTCTTTCTGTAAAGCCCATTCAGCATCTTATGCAGTAGAAAGCTATCAAAGCTTATATTTAAAAGCCTACTACCCTATCGAATTTATGGTATCCGCAATTAATAACGGCGGCGGGTTTTACCGGACCGAAGTTTACATTCACGAAGCCAGAATGTCAGGGGCTCAAATCCATAACCCATGTATCAACCTGAGTTTATATCAGACAACAGTGTATGGGAAAAATGTTTATCTGGGTTTGATGCATATCGAAAAAGCTGAAAAAAAATTAATGCGTTTCATTATAGAAGAAAGACAGAAGAATGGAGACTATCAATCATTGGAAGATTTTGTCAAAAGAGTGGATATTGGTACTGAAACCCTGAAGTTATTGATTTTGGTGGGTGCATTCAGGTTTACTGAGAAAGAAAAAACTGAGTTGATTGTAGAAGCAACATTTTTGTTATCAAAAACTACCATTATGAAATCCTTTATGCCGTCATTATTTGAGACACCTCAAAAAAAATATCAATTACCGATTATAGAAAGACATCCTCTTGAAGATGCTTTCGATGAGATTGAAATTATGGGACTTCCTGTATCTAACTCTATTTTTGATTTATTGAAAACAAAATACCGGGGTCATGTATTGGTGAAGGATTTACCCAAATTTCATAAAAAGCAAGTTAAAATGCTGGCTTATCTCATCTCAAGAAAACATGTTCCGATTAAGAAAAAAGATCATCCATTGGGAAAAGACTTTATGTATTTCGGAACTTGGATTGATGCAGAGGGTCAATATTTCGATACAGCTCATTTTCCTAGAAGCCTTGAAAAATTCCCTTTTAGAGAAGGTGGTGTTTATCTTCTTCTTGGAACTGTTGAGATTGATTATCACTTTCCCACAGTAACCATTACCAAGATGTCAAGGATGCCACTTAGGGATGATCCGAGGTATGCCATGGATAAAGATAAAGCTAAAGAAGTTGAAAACAGTCTTCGTGACGATGTGAGTTTGACTTTTAGACAACCCTATCCTCAAGAACATGAGATAGGATTACCCAGACAAAAGATATTATAAATAATTTAAAAAATAATACTCCAAAAAGAGAATTTTATTTTAAAATTATGGTTTCCCTTTTTATTTGTATGGTTAAAAATTAATAAATTTAGCACCATTAAAAAGAACTTCATATAACTGTGACTACCAAACCAAGAGAAATTTCATTTATAAAACCTTCTGTTAAAAGGCGTATCTCTGCATTACAGATCATGCAAGGAACTGTGATTCCGCCAATTCAGCATGTTCAATTGATGTCAGCAGATAATTATGAACAATATACATTAGAATGGGTTGATGGATATTTGGGCTCTAAATATAATAGGATCAGATTATTTGCTGGTGCAGGAGATAAAGGACGTGATGTAGTAGGTTATTATGATGACGGGAATGTAGATATTTATCAATGTAAGCATTACGATGATAAATTAGCTCCATCCACATTATACACTGAGTTAGGAAAGCTTTGTTATTATACATTAAATAATTCTTATCCAATACCCCTTTCATACTTTATTGTTGCTCCAAAGGGATGTGGACCTTCCCTCCTAGATCTCATAGCTAACCCATCAAAATTTAATTTAGGGCTATTAGATAGCTGGGAAAAGCAGTGTAAAGGAAAAATTTCAAAAAAACAAAACATTGAGCTGTCAAAAGAATTGAGAGAACATATTGAATCTTTTGATTTTTCGATAGTTAAAGATATTGCACCACACGAATTAATAGAGCAACACAGCAAAACCAAATACCATATAATTAGATTTGGGGGTGGAATAACAAAATACCGTGAATTTATTCCTACAGCTGATTTAGAAATACAAACACGTGAACAACAGTACACAACAATGTTATTTGGAGTCTATGGACAGAAATTGATGAAAAGCATTCCGGATGCTAAGACCCTACAGTCTGAAGATCAAATACTGTATAAGCATTTCGGCACCCAACGTAACGCTTTCTACAGTGCAGAGTCTTTAGAAAAATTTAGTAGGGAAAACTTTCCAGATTCTAACCCTCTGCCATTTGAGGATTTAAAAGACGAAGCTGAGAACGTTCTGTCAACAACTTTAGAAATTAATAGTGGCAAATCTGGTTACGAAAGAATGCTTTTGGCTTCTCAGGAAATAAAACGTCAATCATTTCCCAGTAGCCCACTTGCAAATGAAATAAAAAATCTTGATAAAGATGGTCTTTGCCATCATTTAGCAAATGAGAATCGCTTAAAATGGATTGATAATGTATAATAATATTAAACTTTACAATACGCCTCTGGAAATAGGACTAAGATCATTAATAATACTATGTCATACAAAGGCAGATTTGGACATAGAAAAAATTATGTATTTTGACTTTATGTGTTTAAATACTTATGATATGGGCGGTCCAGAGAGCTTACATGCCCCTATTCCAAATCGAGGTGTACAACTCTTTTCTAAAAAAGAACTGATACAAAAAGGCTTAGCTATCATGTTGTCAAAAGAATTAATTGAGTTTAAACCAAGCTCTGATAAAGGTTTTATGTATTCCTCTACTGAAGCTGGACATCTTTTTTTAACTTATTTTCAAACAAACTACTATGTTAAACTTGTAGAGAGATCGAAATGGGTTCTTTCAAATTTTGAAAATTACACACATATTGAGCTTAAACAATTTATAGATATTAATCTTCAAAAATGGGGAGGTGAATTTACAACAACCCACAATTTAGAATTATTATGATTGGTTTTTATATAAAACAATTAGCAATAAAGGGCAATGGTCTTAAAGATGCTACGATCAGCTTTAAAAAGGGGGCTAACTTAGTAACTGGTGCTTCAGATACGGGTAAATCTTATGTATTTTCTGCAATAAGTTACGCTTTAGGTGCTAATGAAGAACCTAAAGATATCAATGAAGGTATTGGTTACAACAACGTGTATCTTGAAATTGAGGCATATGCTGATGAGACTACCTACACTTTGCATAGGGAAATTGGACGGAATCAGATTATGGTAAAACAATCATCAATAGAAAAGTTTATAACTTCTGAAAAAACATATAAGAAATTTTCTACAACTGGTCAGGTAGATAAAGATACACACATTTCAACCTTTTTATTGTCTCTGTGTAATCTAGAAAAAAAACGATTACTCTTTAACCGAACAAAAGGAGTCACTAGAAATTTATCTTTTGACAGTCTCAGGAAGCTGACTTTTGTTGATGAAGAACGAATAATAAAGACAGCATCACCATTTTATTATTCAAGCCAATTTACTAACCAAACAATCGGACAATCCCTTTTAAATTTAATTTTAACAGGTAACGATGCCTCTGATACTGTTGAAAAAGAAGATAAAAGTTCAAAAGAAGCTAGAATTAGTGGAAAACTGGAGTTTTTAAGTGCTCAAATATCGCAATTAGCATCAGAAAAAGATGATATAGTTAATAGCCTAAAAAGTGATACTGCAAATGATAGTAATCACTATTTGAATTTAGATCAAGAATTACAATTAAATTTAAATGAGGCAAAAGACTTGACAAAAAGAAAGAATAATATCACTATCCAACGGCAAAGTCTTCATGAAGAATTAATCTACACATTAGAGCTACTAAACCGTTTTACAATTTTAGAAAAACAATACATGACGGATACAGAACGTTTGGGATTTATTTTAGAAAGTTCAGCCTTAGCGGCTCAGCTTGGAGATACTATTTGTCCGATTTGTTCTTCGTCATTGGATGATAATCATTTAACGCATCTGACAGAAAAGGAAAACTTTAAAAATGCAGCTGTTGAAGAACTTAAAAAAAACACTTCAAAACTGCATGGATTAAAAGAAACTATGGAAACTTTAAAAAATGATGAAAAGAAGATTCGTAAGGAGATTTTAATAGCGGAAACGGATATGCAAGAAATTGAAAAAGATCTTGAAAATAATTTCTCACCAAAAATTCAAACCCTTAAGGCTAGTCTTAGCGGATTTCTCAGCATTCAAAAAGCACATAATGAATTAACATTCATAGATACTCGAATTTCAAAATTACTTACAGATAAGGATCGCCTTGAGAGTATTCTTCGTCAGAAAAATAATACTGAAGAAGTAACCATACTCTCTTTTTCTTTGCTGAATAGTTTAGCTACTACGATTGAAAGTAGATTAAAAAAATGGAATTATGAATCGCATGTAAAAGTAGATTTCGATTCAAATTATAAGATTTTTGACATAGTTATTTCAGGAAAGAGTAGGAAAAGTTATGGAAAGGGTAAGAGATCAATTTCTTATGCAGCTTGTTTATTTGGATTATTAGACTACTGCAATAAAAATAGCAAGGGATTTTCGAATTTAATTATTATGGATTCTCCTTTAACTACTTTTGAAGAAAAGAAAAAACAAGTTGAGGATATTAATGAAGTTCTAACTTCTCAAGTGTTAAAGTCATTTTTCTTAGATTATGCCAATTTACCAAAAAATAGCCAGGTAATTATTTTTGATAACAAAGAACCTGACGCGGAAACTTACGCATCAATAAAAGACAAAGTAAACATTGAAATATTTACTGGATCCAACGAGGGGAGATCTGGCTTTTTTCCCAAATAAAATTTATATAAATTATTATGATTTGTTAAGCTAAAATTGTCATCATCAGTCATTCTAAAGATAATCTCAATTATGGGAAATTTTATTTTTGGGCATCTTATAAAAATAAAAGAAATAAAAAATATCTAATTGAGTCATTTTTTATTTATAATTTTATTTACAAGTTTCAAAGCATAGCTTGTCAATTTCGTATCTGCATTATTTGCCAAAATCGCTACAGCAGAATTTTTTGAAGGAATCAATATTACAATGCTTGAACTTCCATAAGTGCCACCATTGTGAAAATATACGGTTTCATTATTAATTTGATGAATACCCCAACCTAAACCGACTGCCTGTTCTTGATTTTCTAACTGGTTTTTAAGTACCATTTCTACAATATCTTTCAGTTCTTTATTCTCTTTTTTAAGATGTATATTTAGAAAGTTTAGTAAATCAGACATTGTGGTTTTAATACTTCCCGCTGGGCTTAGCTCAGCCAGTTGAATCAATGGCATTACCTCCTTTTTTCTATGGGGTATCGCAATATTCGTTATTTGATTTTCTTCAACTTTCAGAAATGTTGATTTTAAGTTTAGTTTATTCGTAACATACTTCTTAAAAAGAAGATTGAAGCTGGTTTTTTCACTTCTTGACATTGCGTAAGCCAATATTCCAATTCCAAAGTTTGAATATCTGACTTTTCCGTAGCTGTCCAAACTGTCCGTGTTCTTAAGAACCGACATCATAAAGTCTTCAGTAAATAAGGCATACGGATTATTTTCATCAAATCCCTTTAAGTTTGACAAACTTTTTGTATTATCAAATTCCGGAAGTCCGGAAGTATGGGTCGCCAGATCAATTAACCTGATTTTGTTTGCCCATTCTTTTCCTTTTACAATATCCTTTGGTAAATATTTTGACAGTAAATCTATACGCTTAATTTTCTTTTCTGTTTCCAGTGATGCTAAAATAAATGCTGTGTAAAGCTTAGTTACAGAACCGATTTCAAAAAGGGTTGTACTGTCTACATCTTTTATCTGATGGGTATATTTACCCCCATAATAATATGTACTGACTTTACCATTTTCGATTACCCCAATGCTCAATCCTACATTACTACTGTCGGTAAAATGAATTTTTGAAATGCTGTCAATCTCCATTTTTAATTTCTGTCCAAACAGCGTTTGGGTAAACAAGAAAAGCAGTATTACGATCATATAATTGTTTTGTTTCACTAACCTTTTATTGGATATAGATCGTGTAAAACTCAAATATAATTTTGTCATTGATTGAAGTTTTTATTAAGACAATTACAAAAAGGGTTACATTACATTATTAATTTAATACCTACTACATAAAATAGTATTCAGAAATTTAAATTTCATTACACTATTTTTCTCTGCGCCAGATAAACAATAATAGTATGAGATTTATTAGTAATAATAGTACTCTTATAAATTGTAAAACGTACGGCAATTAACTAATAATCACCATACGTTGATAAATAAAACTATAGAACGATTTAAATCTTTAAAATTAATTCAATTTGTGACAATCATTAGGCTAACTCTGCATTGTCAAAGTTCTTTATTATTTAGTATTATACATGAGGATAATCAGCAGTCATTTTATAAACTATAAGCTTTTAATAATGTCACAAAAACTCTTTTCTTCACTATCTGACGTTAATAGTATTTCAAATTTATCTAACCGATCAATCAAGTTTCTTTTTAAAGAAAAACTAAATGCTTTCTCTATTCTTTGTAACTTTTGCTGGGGTTTATAAAACAAAAATGTACCTCCTTGACAGTCACAAATGTCATTCACTTCCTGATTACACAATACTAAAAGATCACTATTTTCTTTGAGTAGTACAAATGCTATAATCTCACTTTTGTCTGAATCCTGGATTGAAAAATAATTTTATCTAGATAATTTATCCTCTTATTAGGGTAAACTACCTGCGGTAAAACGCCGTTATCAGCAAGCTTTACAGTCAACGATTTACTACGTGCTGACATATAACGTGGATAGTATGGAATCTGACTGTGCAAAATTGACGAAGTGATAAAGATTGTTAGTATTATAAAGAGCACTTTCTGTAACATAATACTTAAAATTAGAAACCTTATTTCATTAGTCTATTATAAACTTGATATTTTTTTTATCCGTTTTAAGCATATAAATGCCTTTAGCTAATCCATCAAGTTTTATTGTATTGGATTTTTTAAAAGGATTTATAAATTTTTTATAGAGTCTACCTGATAAATCGTAAATTTCACCTATTGTGATGCTACCTAAGTTATTTCCTTTAACATATAACTCATTGTTTTTAACTGGATTTGGATAAATACTGAAATCATCATTTTTAATAACTTCTACAGTTGACAGTGTTGAACAAATCCATGAAAGATTATCAATAGCTACTCTGTTCGCTGATATTGGGTTGACCAATTTAATAACGACATCTCCGGTCACATTAATATTATTAATAGTCGTAGTTGTTATGTTTTCATTATAGGGAATTGTTCCTACAATTGAACCATTAACCATAACGTTAAGATTTGAGGCAGTGCCTCCGAACTTACGCTGAGTGGTAACTGTCAGACCTTGTATTCCACCAGAAATTACACTGCTGGTCAGGTCACCATTCTGGATAACGATTGCTTTTCCATTAATAGTCTGATCGGTTCTGGCATCAGTAGCAGTCCAGGTTATATTATTGTTAGTCCATGTTCTCGTTGCGTAGCTTGAAGCGGCTGCAGGAATGTTAGAGAAATCTTCAGTTCCACAGCTTCCGGAACCTCCAGATCCTGCAAGAGTTGTCTCAGTCGCAATATTACTTTGTGCTGAAAGATTACCTGCGGCATCTTTGGCAACAACATAAAATTGATATGTTGTTAAGGAATTCAAATTTTGTACTGTTGACGAATTTGCTGAAACTGTAGCCTTTAAAATTCCATTGGCGTAAATATCGTATCCGGTTACCCCGATATTATCAGTAGATGCGGTCCAGTTCAGGTTTATTGTAGTGGAAGTTGGATTGCTGGCAATCAGGTTTGCAGGAATGGAAGGCGCTTGAGTATCGGGAATTTGTGTTCCCCAAACTAAGTTTACAAAGTTAGGATTGTCAATGTAGGGATTTCTGTTACCCTGGTAAGCGTAAGAAGCATTGTTTCGGGCTATTTCAAATGAAGAAACAGGATCTGAATAATTCCATGCTAATAATTGATCAAGTTCCCATGCCTGAAGTCCCGGATATGCAGTATTCCCTAACATATTTCCACTTCCAAAACCCGACAATTGAGTTTCATACCGCGTTACAAAATAGAATATCATCCTGGCTATGTCTCCCTTAAATTCATTGATAGGCTCAAATACTGTTCCTGAGTATCCAGGTGAAACAGAGTTTCCTAATTTTGAACCGTTTAATGAAGTGAAAGATGCTGTACCCACTTGTCCAAAGGGAAAATTTGATCGCATCCCATTGACTTTTCCATCCGTAGGGGTAACAAAATGGATATCTGACCGCATCGGCAGATTCTGATTGAATAAACTTTGCGGAACAACGTGCTCTCTGTTATAACAATCCCCTTCATTGGAATATGAGCCACAGGTATTGGATCCATGGTTATAATTATAAGGATCTGTACCCGAAGGATTTTCAGAATACATGTCCAGTACCGTTCCGTCATTTTCGTAGAAATAGTCGCGGTCAGAAGTTTGAAAGCCTGTCAATAAAGCATTATAACCATTGTCTACATGGCCGTTGGTAATGATAACTTTTAATTGACTCTTAAGTGAAGCACCGGAAAGACCCGCTGTACCATTGTAATAGTTGGGAGGAGCCTGTGCAGATACTATGGAAAATACAAGGCTCGTTAAGATAGCTAAAATTAATTTTTTCATTTTTTTAGATATGACGGATTATTTACTGAACTGGAGGGATTAACTGCAATTTTTCTTTAACGGCCTGCACATTGATTTCCTTAAATTGAGACAGAACAGTCCTACCGTATTCTGTATAATATTCATGATTTCTCAAAAATTCATAATTTTTTGACTGCCATTCTTTATCTTTTAAATACAGACCCTGATTGATTTCAAGTTCTATCCTGAGTAACTCTTCATAAAAAGGATAGTTGGGCTTACATAAATGATACATATCGGCATCTCTGATTATTTTTTCTGTTAAGGATGCTGGTACATGAGCATATCTCGTTGAATTTATACATTGTATGACCTGCTCAATAAATTCCTCTGGGAAAATCAGTTCCTTCAGAAAATGCTCTGCAATTTTTACGCTTTCATCTTCATGTTGTGTATACTTCTTTACATATCCACAATCATGAAACCATGCCGATACAATCAAAATATCGAGTTCGGTTTCAGTAATATTTGAATGCGCAGCTATTTCAGATGCGGCACCCACAACATCCTGAGTATGTTTTAGATTATGAAATAATAAATTTTTGTTTTTTGAAACTGTCAGTAAAGTAGTTACGTACGCTTCAATTTCTTTCAGGTATTTGATCATTTTTTTAATAAAATTTACAGTTCTGCTTTATACTGAATAGTAATCCTGTATCATCAATAAAAAAGTTGCTTCAGAATAATCCTGAAGCAACCAAGGCTAATTATTTGTTGATTATAATTTTTGTAGCTTTTTCCAAACCTAGTCCTTTCACTTTTACAAGATATGCTCCATTGGTTAATTTGTCTGTAGAAACAGCTTTCTTAGAATCAGGAGATATTTTATTTTCAACGGAAATCAATTTTCCTGACATATCATAAATTTCTACGTTAACTTTTCCGATTGTATTAGAAGGAAAGTTGATATAGAATTCATTTTTTGCAGGGTTTGGATAAATGGTAATTCCCAAGTTTTTATTTGAAATTGTTTCTTCTGTAGACAGTACACAATCTCCGGGAATGCCAAAATCTTCTGTCTGATCATTTATATTAGCTTTAAGACCGGCAGATGCATTGATTCCAAGACCTCTTTTAGCAAATGTCCTCCAAATCATACATCGGTCTGCGCCGCCAGTGGTATTCATTTCGGCTGCCAGAATTGCATTTCTGCCATCGATGAAAGTCGGATTACAAGCCTGAAGTTTCAATGCGTCTGTTACCAGTTGTAAAACTCTCGCACTCCCGCTTGTGGTTCCTGATGTTACATCAGAAGCATAACCATATTTTGCTACATACTCCCAGTTGAGATCCCAAAGCATAGTTGCCCAGGTAAATCCAATTGAATGAACATTGGGAACTATAGCTGAACCGTTATTGTACTCCATACCATTGGTATCGCCATATGTATAGTCATTTATACTGAAATCAGGAGAGTATTTTGCGGGTCTGATTCCTCCGCCGGTAATAGGTTCACCTTGGGCGTAGGTACCTACTCCTCTTGCTACAGAGGCATTGTCTCCTGGCTTATTGGTCAGCAACAACGCATAAAAATCCGACCATCCTTCACCCATCTGCTCCTTGCTTTGTGAAGAAGATAGACAGCTGTATCCATTTCCTGTAAGTCTGGTAGAGATTCCGTGTCCATACTCATGTGCAACAATACCATTATCAAAACTTCCGTCAGGAGTAATCGTTGTTGACGGATCATTTTTTAAAGTGACGTTTACAACTGCATTTGTATTGAGTTGTGTTTTAATGTACTCCCCCTCCTCATTGGTAATGATGACAGAAGGTATTGAGATCGTAGCATCATTTCCTGCCATATTTCCGATATTTGAACCGTTTGCAGCATTATTATAAATAATTACAGCTGATGCTCCTGCATTTTGTGCATTTTTAACTTTAACGGAAAAATTACATGTTCCTCTTTCAATCAATCCAATTTTGCCGGTAAGAGAGCCTGGGGTCAGAGCTGTACAGCCATCGATGATGTTCGTTAACTGGACATTGGCAGTTACACCTGTTACCGTAAGTCCGGGACCGAACTGTGCAGTTCCCATCAAAGGCTGTCTTTGGACTGCAGCAGAAGGACTGTTATAGAAAAAATTCTGATTTACCGAAGACCACAGATACATCTGCATGTAAGAGATATTACCGTCAGGCAGTGTTCCGAAATTGGCATTGTTCAATCCTCCTCCGTCTTGTGCTTCTGTTTCTACATAATCATTGCCTAAACCACCATTCCCAAAGTTGTTCTGTTGAAAATTTCTTGCAGATTCAGTGAACCCGAATTTATAAAGAATATCATGTACCCTGTTGTTAACATAAAACAAGTTGGTAATGGATGCAGACTGATTATCGAGAGGTTGACCATAGATACTGAAAGGAAAATCGAAATTTCTTGATGCTCCCCCATCAGGTATAAATCCCTCGGTATCCATATTGGCAGAATCCTCATAGGCATGTATGTTATTTCCTCTTGTGGTCGTGTAATGAGTTGTTCCGTCAGAATGCCAACCTTCAGGAGAAGATGCAGGCATCCATGGATTCGTAAGAACTGCCCTGTTTCCAAAAGTCGGAGCTTCGACAGGTAAAGGGAACACATTGTAGGTAGCAGTATTAGGAGCTAAAAAAGACACATCTGCCGGAGTTTTATTTACAGGACCAATAAATGCGTTATAACTGTGTTCATGTCCGTAAGCACCGGGATGAAAGGTACATGAAAGATTGAGGTTTTCTTTATGCAAAATATTTCCTGTTTTCGCATCTACTATAATATCCCAAGAATTCGGAGATTTTGGCTCGCGTAGAATAAACTCATAGGCAAATTTGAGATGTCCCTCCACTTGAATATAAATCGGTCTCTGTTTGACGAAACGCCTGTCATCATTAGAGGAATCTGAAAAATTAAGAATCTTATAATCTTTAACTTCAGCACTACCTATCAATTCTGCAATTTTATTAAGTGCGTCCTCCTTTTTAAAAATATTCGCGTCCAAATCAGCAGTTTCGTAATCTTTAATGAAATTATCAGAAAAATAAACAATCTTTCCATTTTTTATCAACGCTGTCGCAACGGCATTAAAGATGGGAAATCCTTTGTATGTCTGCTGAATTTTGACTACATCCCCATTGAGAGATTTTGATGGATCTGTGTTGTCAGTAATAAAGTCGGTAAGACCAGACTTTTTGTATTCCCTAAGCGTATTGCCGGAAATATAGTTTTTGATCAGTACATCATTGTTCTGTGCCAATAAATCGTTGGGAAAAATTGCTAAAGAAGCAATTAAAACGGGTAAAAGTGATTTTTTCATTTTTTATATCTAGAATTTATTTATATCATATTTCATAAATAATTGTTTGTAAAATCTCAGTGGAAATTCATTCGATGATAGGTAGAATGTTTTTTATGCTGAGGATGTGCATATTTGTTAACCTGATAGATCATCAGGAGTACAATAAAAAGACTAAAAAAAATTATAAAAAAAGTATCTGTTGATGATAATCTGTATTTGCCTTTTCTTAGCTTTTTTCTTCTCATTCTTCTTCGCAAGCTCATAATACTCGACAACTAAAAAATTAACTGATATGAAAGACCCATCATATTACTTTGATTGCTCCTTTGATAATAAGGAGCAATCATTGAAAATGATTTTTTCTTTTTTTTCTCAAACAGGGATATAATCTTAGGGTAAAGCCAATAAGAAAGCTCGGTGGAGAGTATTCCAACTCCGGCACCTGCAAATACATCAGTTACCCAATGTTTGTTATTGATTACCCGGTATACACTTGTAAAAACCGCAAATGAATATCCAGATATTCCAAGCCAGTAATTGGCGTCTTTATATTCACGGAATAAAAAGTGGGCAGTCGAAAAGGCAACAGCAGCATGTCCTGAAGGAAACGACATATTATTGGATTTATCAGGTCGTTCTTCTCCGATAAGTTTCTTACTTGGAAGCACGATAGCCGCCGTCAAAGCCTGGCTGGTTGCATACATAATTGTTCTTTCTTTAAAATTATGTTTACCCTCAAACCCTGCTATATTCAAGGCATAAACCATTGCAGCAGGGACATATTGTGTATAATTATCCAGTTTTGAATTGGACAAATTATGTTCATTGACTTCTCCTCTTACATCACGATCTATCTCTTTCAACTGAGGAACTGCAAAACTGATGGCTCCGGCTGTAATCAAGCTCGCCGGAACAATTAGTTTCTTGTAACTTAATTGATGATGCTTCAAATCAGACATCTCTAAAGAATCATAGTAATCTACAGTATTTAACTTCAGACTGTCTTGTGCTGAGGATAAACAACAGATCTGCATCAATAGTATGAGCATATATTTTTTGAAAAATTTGTCATGTGAATATGCATTTTGAATTACTTTCTGTGGTTATTTTCGAACATAGTTATTGCTGTTCCGATATAAAACCGGAATAAAAACAATAGAATTCTATTTATTTAAAGATTAATTAGATATTGGAGGTTGCTTTAAAAACCATCATAAAAACTTCCTTTTATCTATTGAAATGTAATGTTAAAAAAATCCGAAAAGTAATTATTCAAATTTCATTTTCTGAATTCTTACGGCATTCAGAATAGCAATAAGTGAAACACCTACATCAGCAAAAACAGCTTCCCACATCGTTGCCAGCCCTCCGGCTCCCAGAACAAGTACAACTGCTTTCACTACAAATGCAAGTATAATATTCTGCCATACTATTTTTTTTGTCTGTTTTCCAATATTAATCGCCATTGGTATTTTTGATGGCTTATCATCCTGAATAACAACATCCGCTGTTTCAATAGTTGCGTCACTTCCCAAACCACCCATCGCAATACCTACATCACTTAAGGCAACAACAGGCGCATCATTAACTCCGTCTCCTACAAATGCAACACTTTCTTTTCTAGCTTTAATTTCTTTAACCTTATTGACTTTATCTTCAGGAAGGAGATCTCCGAACGCACTGTCAATTCCAATCTCATCAGCTACATACTTTACAACGCTGCTTTTATCACCACTTAACATTGTGGCCTTCACATTAAGGTTATGAAGTTTATTGACTGTCTGTTCTGCATCTTCTTTAATACTGTCGGCAATGGTAATGAGTCCTGCAAATTTTCCTCCATAGGCTATTGCAATAATGGTGTATACAATTGTTGTAGGATCAATATCATATTTGACATTGAATTTATCCATTAGCTTAAAATTACCTACCAGTAAATCTTTTCCGTTCACAGTCGCTTTAAGACCGTGACCTGCAATCTCTTCCGTATTCTCAAGATTAATAGAATTATCAATTTCTCCAACATACTCGTGAATAGCAGTCGCGACAGGGTGTGTTGATTTACTCTCCAGTGCATATACCAGCTTAAGAATTTCTTTCTGGTCAAAATCAGGCTGAATTTGAACTTCCTGAACTTTAAAAACACCTTCTGTCATTGTTCCGGTTTTATCCATGACAACGTTTTGTATCTCAGCAATTTTATCGAGAAAATTACTTCCTTTAAATAAAATGCCGTTTCTGCTTGCGGCACCAATACCCCCGAAATATCCTAAAGGAATCGAAATTACCAATGCACAAGGACATGAGATCACTAAAAATACCAGCGCACGATACAACCAATCTCTGAATACATAATCATCAACGATGAAGTATGGGATAAGGCATATTAAAATTGCCAGGACGACAACTATTGGCGTATAAACACGTGCAAATTTTCTTATGAAAAGCTCTGTTGGTGCTTTTTGTGATGTTGCATTTTGCACAAGCTCTAAAATTTTACTCAGTTTACTGTCTTCGTAAGCTGTTGTAATTTTCACCTGTGATACCGTCGTTAGATTAATCATTCCTGCCAGTACAATTTCCCCCTTCGTTTTTGTGTCAGGCTTACTTTCTCCTGTAAGTGCAGCCGTATTAAAAGAAGCAGAATCACTAAGCAGTTCACCATCTAAAGCCAGTTTTTCTCCAGGTTTTAACTGAATAATTTCTCCAATGATCGCCTGAGCCGCTTTAATTGTTTTAGGTTTGTTATCCTCTAAGATTGTTACCTCATCAGGACGCTGATCAAGCAATGCTTTAATATTACTTTTCGCTCTTGTAACAGCTAAAGTCTGAAAGGTTTCCCCAACAGCATAAAATAACATGACGGCTACTCCCTCGGGATATTCAGAAATAATGAATGCACCTATAGTAGCAATACTCATCAAAAAAAACTCTGAAAATACGTCACCTTTTATAATACTTTCCGCAGCTTCTTTGATAACCGGCAAACCAACTGGAGCATAAGCAGCAATGTACCATACCGTTCTTACCCATCCGGAAAACCATTCCATCTTAATATAATTGTCAAATACAATTCCTGCCAGAAGCAATATCAGGGAGATTGCAGAGGGTAAGAACATTTGAAAAACAGTTTTATCGGTGGAGCCGTGATCATGGCCATCATCATCACTGTGATCGTGGTTATGTCCGTCACCGGAGCTGTGCTTTTCTTCTTTTAACAATTTATTTGCTTTTTTATCAATCTTTTCTTCTTGTGGTGAGCAACAGAGCTGTTTGCCCTGAGCATCATATTCGTGCTTATGTTCCATAATATATTGTTTAGAGGTTTTTACTTATTTCAATAACTTTTTTAATTACACTACTTTATTATTTTTACCGTCATCCTCACCTTGTTTTTCTGAAAAGCTATTTTCAATCATTCTTTTATACCAGTTAAATTTACTCAGAGATAATAAAAAGTAAATTAAAACAGTAGAAAAAATAGCCAGTACATACATATTGAGAGCAACTGCAGAGCCAATTGCCGCCGTTGCCCACAAAGCTGATGAAGTTGTTAAGCCTAAAAGGCTGTTGCTTTTATCCTTAAAACTTAAACCTGCACCTATAAAACCGAGTCCTGTAGCTATTGCTGCGAGCATTCTTGCTATAGCAGATTTATCATCTGTTAGATGAGATGCAATTGCAACAAACAGACACGATGCCAGAGTAATTGCACCAAAAGTCCTGATTCCGGCATCTTTATGAGATGTTTCCCTCTCAAAACCTATAATGCAGCCTAAAACCAGTGACAACAAAAGTTTCGCTGCGATGAGTAACTCAAAGCGGAGATCCATATTCATATCAATTATTATTTTTGATTCTGCTTCAAACCATTATTTTTATAAAGATAGTAGGCGGTCTGATAGTTAGCAATTGCCCTTCCTACTATTTCCTGCTTAGGTACCACCGCAATCTGTTCGTTTTTTTCCTGTACATATTTAAAAGTTTCAACTTTTTGTTGAGGAGAAAGGATAACAAGATTATCATTTTCCATATAGGCAAGTTTTTGGTAGGTTCCAACAAATATTCTGGGAATATAACTATCACTAAGTACATTTTTCCCATACAGATTACTTGTATAATTCCATCCTAAAAGGTTAAATAAAGTAGGATAAAGATCAATTTGAGAACACATTTTGTTAATTTTTAAAGACTGCCTTTCCTGAAGATTTACAATCAATGCGGGAATATGGTATTTTGATATATCAATTTCATTTTTCCCGGCGCTGCTGGCGCAGTGGTCTGCAACAATGACAATAACAGTATTTTTATACCATGGCTTATTTTTTATCTTTTTTATAAATGCTCCTATCGCATAATCCGTATATTTAACTGCTCCTTCTCTTCCTGAACCGGAGGGAATATCAATTTTGCCATCCGGATAAGTGAAAGGTCTGTGATTTGACGTAGTCATCACAAAATCGTAGAAGGGTTTGCCTTTTTTATATTGCTCATCTGATTTTCTTATTACCTCGTTGTAAAGATCCTCGTCACAAATACCCCATGCGTTTTCAAAAGTAACATTTCGATCATCTACTGAAGTTCTTGGTGCGTAGTAGTTTTCTTTTGCAAATGCATTTCTGTTTCTGTCAATGATAGCATATCCGTTATCCCCAAAATATTTGTTCATGTTATCAAAATAACCATCCCCTCCGTAAAAAAAACTTGTATCATAACCCTGGTGGCTGAAAATTGATCCTACTGTAGTGAGATGGTCATTGTTTTTTCGTCTGACAATACTGTTACCGGGTGTAGGGGGTATTGCAAGGGAAAGAGCTTCCATTCCCCGAACTGTTCTCGTACCTGTAGAATACATATTTGTGAATAAAACACTTTCGTTGGCAAGGGAATCCAGTACAGGAGTTATCCCCTGACTATTTCCAAAAGTTTTCATGAAATCTGCACTGAAACTCTCCATTGTAATCATAATGACGTTAGGTCTTTGTACGGTTGTTACAGAAGATTCAATTTTTCTTTCAATTGAGAAACTGTTCTGCAGAAATCTGGAACTGCTGTCCTTTAAATCATTTTTAATAATTTTAAAAGCATCCCTGTTATCCATAAGCTGATAAAAATGATCGTAATTAATTTCATTGTTGTTATAAGCAGAAAAGAAAGAATAGATTCCTGATTTTGACAGTTCATTTTGATAGCGGTTGGTACTCAAATCAGCAAAACTGTTTTCGACTGAGAAAGCATAGACCACTGTTGCTATTAAAATTCCTGCCGTTATTTTCAGCCTTGACAAAAATCTTGTATTACCTTTAAAAGTATCTGAAAAGTAGTTTTTTCGGATACAGAAAAAGATGACAAAAAATGTGAGGATAATCATCACTGCAATTAATATTGGCAGTGGATATGATTCATTAATATTATTAATTACTTCGTAGGTGTAAATAAGATAATCTACCGCTATAAAATTAAACCTGCTTTCGAATTCCTGCCAAAAAGTTATTTCAGCAAAAAAGGAAAAAAACAGAATTAATATACCAAGTGAAAAACAAAAGTAGGTAATGATTTTATTAAATCGGGAATCAACAAATCGTTGAGGTAAAATCAACAGATAAATACTATATGGAAATATAAAAAACAAACCTACCCCCACATCATACGCAAAACCTACTAGAAATACTCTGATAAAAGCGGCCACCGAAAACTCAGCCTTTTGAAATGAGGTCAAGGCAAATCCCAGCCTAAGTATCAAAGACATGATGATAAAGAATAGAAAAAATCTTATAAGCAATGTGTAGCTGCTTTTAAACAAGTTTTTGAGTTTCATGCCGAGAATAGATTTGTGCAAAATTAAATGTGAATAGCAATCCCAAGAACAGCCAGACAAGCTTCACGAAGAGACTCATAATACGTGGGATGTCCATGTGAAATTCTTGCGATATCTTCAGAAGCAGCTCTGAATTCCATTGCGGTTGTAGCCTGTCCTATAATATCCGATGCCCGCTCCCCTATAATGTGGATTCCGAGAATTTCATCTGTCTTTTCATCCGTCAGAACTTTTACTAGTCCTGTGGTATGGCTGCTGGCTATGGCTCTGCCTGAAGCTGAAAACGGGAATTCACCTACCCTGAACAGCCTACCAGAAGATTTTAACTCTTCTTCTGTACTTCCCACTCCTGCAACTTCTGGACTTGTATAGACAATACTTGGAATAAGATTGTAATTGAGATGAGGTTTCTGCCCTGCAATAGTTTCAGCAACAAAAACACCTTCTTCAGATGCTTTGTGTGCCAGCATAACTCCCTTTACCGTATCACCTATTGCGTAGATTCCCTTAATGTTGGTCTCAAGATTTTTGTCAGTTACAATCTGTCCTGTTGCTGATAGCTGAATTCCGGCATTTTCAAGATTCAAACCTTCAGTATAAGGTTTTCTTCCTGTTGCCATAAGACAGTAATCTCCTTCAATAAATACTTGCTCGCCCTCACTATTTTCAGCACGGACAATTATTCCAGTGGGGGTGTGAACAGCTTCTGTGACCTTATGCTTCATTAAAAACTCAAAACCCTGCTTTTTCAACGACTTCTGCAGCTCGATACCCATCTTTCCATCCATACCGTAAACAAGTCTGTCCATGTATTCAAGAACAGTAATTCTGGCACCGAGCCTTGCATAAATAGATCCCATCTCCATTCCGATAACCCCACCTCCTACAATGATCAAATGTTTAGGAATTTCCTTCAGCGAAAGAGCTTCCGTTGAAGTTATAATACGTTGTCTGTCAATTGTAATACCAGGTAATGAAGCAGGTTTTGATCCTGTCGCAATGATAATATTCTTAGCTGATAACTCGATCGTATCTGATTCTCTCTCGACCAACACAGTATTTTTATTAAGAAATGAACCAAGACCATGAAAAACTTCCACTTTATTTTTTTTCATCAGAAACTTAACTCCTCCGTTTATTTTGGAAACTACCTGGGATTTACGTTGTACCATCTTATCAAAATCTACTGTCACATTTTCTGCTGAAATACCGTGTTCACTCATATCATTTTGAATCCCGGCAAACCTCTCGGTGCTGTCGAGCATAGCTTTAGATGGAATACAGCCTACATTAAGGCAGGTACCTCCCAAAACGGCATATTTTTCTACAATCGCAGTTTTCAGACCGAGTTGAGCGCAACGGATTGCTCCTACATAACCTCCAGGTCCTGAACCAATAATAATTACATCGAACTGATTTTCCATACTTCTGTTGTTTAAAATGGTTAACAAAAACTTATAGATGAACTTCGCCTTCCTGATGACCTTCTGTCTCGATCTGGAACGTAGTGTGTGAAATTTTAAATTCTGTAGTCGCTTTATCGGAAAGTGTTTTTAACAAAACATTGAGATCTTCACTGTGTTCAGCTATGACATGTGAACTCATTGCATTGAGTCCGGAAGTAAGTGACCAGACATGAAGGTCGTGTAACTTTTTTACGCCTTGAACGGATTCCAGAGACTTCCTGAGTTCTTCAATATTCACATCTTTCGGTGTTCCTTCCAGTAAAACATTAACTGCTTCTTTTAGCAATCGCCATGTTCTTGGAAAGATCAGTAGGCCTATTGCCGCCGAAATGAGCGGATCAGCATAATACCATCCAGTTGTAAGCATTATAATTCCCGCAATCATGACTCCAACTGAAGTAAGAGCATCGGATAGAACTTCAAAATAAGCACCTTTCATATTTAGGCTCTCATCAGAACCTTTCCTGATAATAAAAATTCCGACAATATTTACAACCAATCCTATCCCTGCAACAATCATCATGGCACCACTTTGAACCTCTGGAGGATTTTTGAGTCTTTGATATGCTTCAAATAACACATATACTGAAATACCCAGCAGGATCACTGCGTTAATAACGGCAGCAAGAATCTCTGTTCTGTAGTAACCAAAGGTCTTTTTGGAATTGGCTTTTTTCTCTCCGATTTTGATTGCCATGTATGCCAGAAATAAACCGACAACATCTGTCATCATATGTGCCGCATCGGCAAGTAATGCCAGGCTCTTGGTGGCAACTCCCCCTATAACTTCAGCAATCATATAACTTCCACTCAGACAAAGAACAATCAATAGGCTCTTCTTGTGTTTTCCGGATGCCGAAACAGTATTTACAGTATTGTCACTCATAATTTAACTTTTTTGATGAACGCCCTACATCTCATAATAGGAGGTATTTTCTTTTTTATGAGGTACATTTTTTTCACCTGTCATTTGAAGAAGGTTAATTTCAATCGTCTGAGCCAGAGCTGTCATGGGTGTGTCAACAGGAGTGTTCTCAAAAGGGTCCTGCATGATAATAGCTGTTTTCTCTATAGAAATAAATATAATAGGGACAATAATGGTAGTGGCTATTTCTACAGTCAACTGAGAATCTTCCAAACCAAAAGGCAATAAAAAAGCAAAAACATAAATTAATGTATGCAACAGGATACTGTAAGCTCTTGGAAACACTGTATTTTTCAATCGCTCGCATTTTCCCATACTGTCACATAATCTCATCAGAACCTCATTTAACTGAACTTCCTTAAAATCAGAAATATGGCCTTCTGCAGCAATTTTTCTAATCTGTTCTGAATGCTTATCCAAAATTGCATTAGGAATATTTGTTCCCGTTATGTTGTGGGTCTGAAGATAATCCTTCACTTTATCCGAAAATGTCTGTTTTCTTAATGCTTCACCTAAAGCATAAACCCATATGATCTGTCTTTCTGCAAATTCTTTATTCTCATCAGGTAATCCAGGAACAAATTGTTTTACTAATCTTATAAAAGATCTTGAATCATTGACAATAGCTCCCCAAACAGTTCTCGCCTCCCACCATCTCTCATAGGACTGTGCTGTTCTGAATGCAAGAAGTAATGACACTGCTGTTCCCAGTAATGCAGGGATGCTTAATGGAATAGATATTTTTTTAAATAAAGATATGTCATCCAAAAAACCTATAATAAGAGCAAAAAATACGATCAATATGATCTGGTATTTAATCTGACTGACAAAATATCCAATCGAAATTCTTTTGTTGAGTAACATCGCTTTTTGTTTTTTGATATTTATATTTTTTCTACCTGTTATTTTCGAGGGAGAATACTTTTTTTCTTTTTATTATTTTCAGAACTACATATAACAGCATTGTTACGATGCAGCCTGCAATAAAAACATTATTAAAATGAAGGTGATTATTCATAAGCTCAGCTGTAAGATCAAAGACTGTAAAAATCAGAAAGATGGCAAAAAGTCCGTTTTTTTCTTTAAGTAAAACTTTCCTGATACTGAATCTTAGATGATTACTTTTAAATAATGAAAAATTGGGTATAAATGGAGGGACTCTTTCAGTCCATCTGATATAATAATCCCCAAATTTTCTTTCAAGAAATTGTTCCTCAGCAAATACGATTCTTTCATAATAGATCCAATAGGAAAGGATGAATGAAACGATAAACCATACGTTTTCAGTAAACAAAGCCAAACCAAGCCACATAAAGAAATTTCCCAGGTACAATGGATTTCTGACAATACTGTAAATACCTGTTGTATTTAATTCATCAGCCACCTGACCCGCTTTTGTATTTCTGCCCGATGTGTTTTTTGGAGTAAAGCCAACTGTGTAAATTCTTATACCTAATCCGAATATACTGACAAGAAGGCAAATTATTTCATAATAAAGATTACATTCAGAAACACTTCTGTTCCAGTTGGTCTCAATAAAAACTGCTAAGCCAATGAAAATAACAATAAGTGGTAAAAAACTCCTGTATCTGAATAGCCAGTTTCCTTGTGTTTCTAATTCTTGTCTTAAAGCCATAATAATCAATATTTAAAAATAAGAGTGAAATACCTTCCGGTTAATTTCACTCTTTTTGTTAATTAATGTCCGTGATCTCCAGCGTTCGATAATTTAGCATTCACGAAGAAAGCTCCCTTAACTACAATCTTTGCATCTTTTGGAATTTCAGTAACAGGAGTAATAGCGGTATAGCCCATTTCTGATGAACCTTTAGCCACTTCAACTTTTTCAAAATTCATTTTCTTTCCCTGTTCTTTTGCATGATTTCCAGCTTCCTGCTCATTTTTATGACCGTGTTCAGCTTCCCCTTCATCATGTCCATGTCCGTGATCATCATCTGCCTTCTCTATAGCTTCATGCTCCTCAGCTTTTTTGTCTGTTTGTACAAATACATAAAATTTACCGTCAGCCTCTACTATTGCTTCATCAGGAACAGCAGGTGTTGTAGCACTCTCAAGATTAATTACACCTGTTATATTCATTCCGTCAATCAATCCTACTTTATTTCCTGTCACATTGGCATGAACAGAAATGGTCTTGCTTTCATTTTCAAAAGAAGAACCTATACTGTAAACCGTTGCATTATAAAATATCTCTGGGTTATTTGTAAGTTTAAACTGTACATTCTGTCCTACCTTCATTTTAGGTAAGTCTCTTTCGAAAACCTGAAGATCCAAGTGAATTGAACTGTTATCAATCATTTCCAGAACAGGAGATGAAACATCTACATAGCTTCCTATTTGGGCGTTGATATTACTAATTACACCACTGATAGGAGCAGTAATAACCAATCCTGAACGCAGGTTTCCATTAGTTACTCTTCCTGGGCTTATACCCATCAGCTGAAGCTGTCTCTGTAAAGATGCTCTTTGTGTTCTCAGGCTTTTCAGTTCTGCATCAGAACTCTGAAGATTCTTTTTTGCTCCCGCATCATTGTCAAATAGCTCTTTCTGTCTTCTGAATTCCTGTTCCGCAAAAGATATTCTACTGTTTATGGTGAGATATTGTTCTTGCAGCTGAATGTATTCTGGATTACTGATACTTGCCAACACCTGCCCTTTTCTTACATAATCACCAATCTGAAAATTAATCGTTTTAATAACACCCCCATATAATGAGGTCATCATTGCTTTTTTGTCATTGGGAACCCTCAACAATCCGTTAGCTTTTATGTTTGACGTTAGATCTTTCATTTCTACCTGTCCCAATAAGACTCCTACAGATTTCATTTGTTCTTCTGTAAGTTCAGCAATAGTTTTCGGTCCTTCTTCGTGAGCACCTTCTTCAGCTTGTTCTGTTTTGGGTTTTTCGGTTGTTGCTTCCGCTGTATCTTTCTTTCCGCAACTAATGGCAAAAAGTGAAATTAAAGCTAGAGATACAATACTATATTTGATTTTCATCTTTATAAATTTATTTGTCAGATGAAGTACCTGTAATACCGATTTATTAATAGCATTACAGGCATTTCATTTTATTGATTGATTATTGAATTAATGATAATGACAGATTCATTGACCTGCTGAATGGATTGCAGATATTTCAATTGAATGTTAGTCGAAGTCTGCAAAGCAAAAAGATATTCCACATATGAGATTTCCCCTGTTTTATATCCCAACTGTCCTGCTTTCGTAATCTTCTCAGCATTTGGAATAGCCTGATTGACATAGTAATCATATTGTTTTACATTTTGCTGATACTGATTTAAAGCGTTTTCCAACTGTGCTTCCAATTGTTTTTGCTGATACTTAGCATTGGACTCCGCCATTTGTTTTTGATAATCCAATGAACGAATTCTCGCCTTTGTTGCACCAAAAGTCAAAGGAATTGAAACGCCTATTGTCGCAGAATGAAATCTGTTTCCACTATTAAAATATTGATCCATCCCGTTGACAGTCTGAAAACCAACCAGTGACTGATTCGTATAACCTATTGTGAAATCTGGTAAACCTAGGGACTTTTCAACCTTTTTGTTTTTCTCAGCGATCTCCATATCCTGATAAAAAGCCCTCACCGTAGGATGTCTTGCAACAACAGTGCTGTCCAGAACATAATCCGCTTTCAGAGGATGATAGTTCTCATCATATAATATGGTAAAATCCTCAGAGGTATTTAAAAGTGCTTTCAGGTTTTTGTACGCATTAATCAAGTACACCCAATTTTGCTTAAGTAACAGATTAATTTCTCCTTTCTGCGTTTCTGCAGTATTAATCTCAATTTTTTTGACATCCCCTGCTTTAAACCTAACTGTTGCAATTCTAATAAAATCAGTATATAAGCTATCTAGATTCTGCAACTTTGTTTGATTATACTGCAGATACTCTATCTGATAATAATATGTTCTAACCTGCTTAGCCAGCTCATTTGCAGAAACTTCCTTACTGATCTGTTTACCTTTTACCTGCTCATTAATCAGCTCTCTTTTTGCCTTAAATAAGCTTGGAAATGGAATTGTCTGGGAAATGGAGAACATTTGATCAAACTTTTTCGAGTTATACTGTCCCAATTGCATATCTGCATTCATTTTAGGAAGTTCTTTAGCTGTAGGCAATAGTGCTTCCGTGGCTTTGATATCCAGATCTTTTGACTTTATGAGGTTATTGTTGGTTAGCGCCATCTTGGTAGCCTCCTCAAGACTCAAAGGATTACCTTGTTGTGCTTTAAAAGTCTGACCTAAAAAAAGAAACCCTAAAACAACAATTGTTGTAACAGATTTACTGCCTATTTTTTTAAAATTGATTTTAGTATTAAAAATAATGTAGAGCATAGGCAATACAAACAAAGTAAGGAATGTAGCCGTAACCAAACCTCCGATAACAACTGTTGCCAATGGTTTCTGAACTTCTGCTCCTGCTCCCGTAGAAATCGCCATTGGTAAAAATCCTAAAGAAGCTACAGTTGCCGTCATCAAAACAGGTCTTAATCTCGTTTTTGTACCTTCCATTACGCGCTTTAGAATATCGGTCTCGCCTTCTTTTTCCAATTGGTTGAAAGTGCCTATCAAAACAATTCCGTTCAAAACCGCAACTCCAAACAAAGCAATAAATCCAATTCCTGCACTGATACTGAATGGCATATCTCTTAATAGTAAAGCGAAGACACCACCAATAGCACTCATTGGAATAGCTGTAAAAATCAATGCTGCCTGTTTAAAGGAATGGAATGTGAAATATAAAAGCATAAAGATCAGTAGCAACGACACAGGAACAGCAATCATCAACCTTGCGCTCGCAGCCTTTAGATTTTCAAACTGACCACCATAGGTGAAATAATATCCCGACGGGAGCTTAACCTGTTGATCCAGCTTTTTCTGAATATCTTCCACAACGCTTTCAACATCTCTGCCTTTCACATTGAAACCGATAACAATTCTTCTTTTTCCTGCCTCACGACTGATCTGTGCGGGACCTAATTTATAACTTACATTTGCCACCTGTGAAAGAGGAACCTGCACTCCGGAATTGGTAGAGATCATTAGGTTATTTACATCGTCTATATTCGTTCTGTTCAAACTGTCTAAACGGACAACAAGATCGAATCTTCTTTCATTTTCAAAAACCTGCCCTGCTGCCTGTCCTGCAAATGCAGTACTTACAGCACTGTTGACATCCTGAATATTCAGTCCGTAGTTGGCCATTCGGGTTCTATCGTATTCCACATTAATCTGCGGAAGACCGCTGACACGTTCTATTTGTGGAGAAGTTGCTCCCTGAACCGATTGAATAACTTTTGCTGTTTTATCTGCATAAATTGCCAATGAATCTAAGTTTTCACCAAATATCTTCACAGCAACGTCCTGTCTGATACCCGTCATAAGCTCGTTGAAGCGCATTTGGATCGGCTGGTTTTTTTCAAAGAAAACTCCTGGAATGGTCTCCAGTTTTTCAGAAATTTCATCGGCTAATTGTTCATAGGATTTCTTGGTCTTCCACTCATCCTGCGGTTTTAATACGACAATCATATCTGTGGCTTCCGGCGGCATCGGATCAGTAGGTACTTCTGCAGCTCCTGTTTTTCCTACAACCATTTTAACCTCATCGAATTGCTTGATAATTCTTGAAGCCTGCATTGAAGTTTCAATACTTTGACTTAAAGAACTTCCCTGTGGTAAAATACAGTGAAAAGCAAAATCTCCCTCCTGTAATTGAGGAATAAATTCTCCTCCCATTCTACCAAAAATCAAAACTGCAATGGCAAATATGGCAACTGTCACTCCTACAAGCCAATATTTAATTTTCAGAGCTTTTTCCAGAAGAGGCTGATAGATCTTTTGGAGTCTGTTCATCATCTTATCTGAGAAAGTCTCTTTATGAGATGGCTTTTTTGATAAGATCAAGGCGCTCATCATAGGAATGTAAGTCAGTGACAAAATCAAAGCACCTAGAATTGCAAATCCTACTGTCTTAGCCATTGGTGTGAACATTTTACCTTCAACACCCACTAAAGTCAAAATCGGAATATAAACGATTAAGATAATAATTTCTCCAAATGCAGCACTGCTTCTAATCTTTGACGCAGAAAGGAAAACCTCTTCATCCATTTCATTTTGAGTCATTACTTTCATACTTTTTCTCATTCCGAGATGATGAAGGGTGGCCTCGACAATAATTACTGCCCCATCGACAATCAAACCAAAATCAATCGCTCCCAAACTCATCAGGTTGGCACTTACCCCAAAAACATTCATCATTCCTAAAGCGAATAGTAATGAAAGGGGAATTGCTGAGGCTACAATCAAACCTGCTCTTAAATTTCCAAGGAAAAGAACCAAAACAAAGATTACGATCAATGCTCCTTCAATCAGGTTTTTTTCAACAGTACTGATTGCTCTTCCTACCAGATCTGTTCTGTCCAAAAATGGCTCAATCACAACATCTGCAGGGAGCGATTTCTGAATGGTAGGAATTTTTTCTTTAACTCTTTGAACGACTTCATTACTATTGGCGCCTTTCAGCATCATAATTACACCTCCCACTGCATCTACTTCGCCATTATAAGTCAAAGCTCCATAACGAACTGCGTGGCCTAAGCCAACATTAGCTACATCTTTAATGAAAATCGGAACACTTCCTGTCTCGTTTTTAACGGCAATATTCTTAACATCTTCAATCGAAGTAACAATTCCGATTCCACGGATGAAGTAAGCATTCGGCTTTTTATCAATATAAGCACCTCCGGTGTTTTGATTGTTTTTCTCTAAAGCAGTAAATATATCTGTGATACTTACTCCCATTGCTTTTAGACGGTTTGGATTTACTGCAACTTCATATTGTTTCAACTCTCCTCCAAAGCTGTTAATTTCTGCAACTCCTGGAGTTCCGTTAAGCTGTCTGCGGACAATCCAGTCCTGCATTGTTCTTAGTTCCTTACTGCTGTATTTTTTCTCACTGCCTTTTTTAGGGTGAAGAATATATTGATAGACTTCGCCCAAACCTGTACTTACAGGAGCCATTTCAGGTGTTCCCACACCTTTCGGAATTTCTTCGGCAGCTCTTTTTAATTGTTCACTAATTAGTTGGCGGGCAAAATAAACGTCGACATCTTCTTTGAAAACAACGGTAATTACAGAAAGTCCAAACCTTGAAATACTTCTTGTTTCTTCAATATCTGGAACATTCGCAATGCTCTGTTCAATAGGAAATGTGACAAGTTGTTCAACTTCCTGTCCGGCAAGTGTAGGACATACAGTTATAATCTGTACCTGATTATTAGTGATGTCAGGTACGGCATCGATTGGCAGTTTGGTAGCGCTCCACGCTCCCCAAATGACTAACATCAAGGTCATTATTCCTATAATGATCTTATTTTTGATGCTAAATCTTATGATTTTATCTAACATTAAATATAATTTTTATTGAACTTCTACGAGGTACCATTATAAAAGATACCTGAAAGAACTACAAAGATGAACAGAAATACCATGCAATGATATTGCAATGTTTCCTATGACAAATTGATGAAAGTCGAATGACCTTCATTGAATCAATAAAAATTAAATCTTGGGGGGTTGCCAGATCTGGTCGTAAACTAAATAAGCGAAATCATTTTTCTGAAAATGAATTTTTTTTGAGAAATATTCAGTGACCTTTTTTTGAAATGGAAGGGGTTCACTGTGAAAGGAAGCTACTGTTATCTGACAGCAATTGCAAGAACACAAAGGTGAACAAAGATCTTCCTTATGTTCATCAGAATGGTTTTTTTCAGATTTTTGCTGACTGCTGTAAGTTTCTTTAGCATTATTTGAAAACTTTACATACACATCACTACATGGTACAAAAGAAAGTACCATAAAGTAGAATGTCAATAAAAGATTCAAAAATTTCATTAAAAAAAAATTAATCCTAAAACAAGTATAATAAGTGACCTAGGTTTTTTCATCTATCAACATAATATCAGAAAAAATAGGTTAACTATTTTACCGATGTAAAAATACTGCTTTTTAACCAACACACATATTGACAATAGCATTCTTAAGTAAATCTTAAGTTATAGGTTTTTATAATAACACCACAGGTTGTAATTTCATCTAGTTCTCACATAACATTTATACGAATCATTAAAATAGATATTCTGACAGATAATAAATTTAAAAAAATACTGTCATTAAAATTTTTAAAGGATTTCTTTAAAATTCTCTTTAACTTAAAAAATTTACAATCAATAACAATTATCAAAATTTCCAGTTTACAAAAAACCGGAAGACAATCTTCCGGCAACAAGAAAAACTATGTATATAAATTATGAAACCTCAAAAAAACTAAACTCAGAGATAATACATAGCATTGAGATAATTACAGAAACTACGGGATCCAATCTACAAGACAGAGAATATAAACCGTACCCTGCAAAATTATTCTATATTCAGATGACAAATAAATAATATGCCTTAAGATTTACTTAATTATTTGTCTTTACTTACTAATTATTTTTTTTAGCGATAAATACAAGTCGTTCTTCGAAAATATTTTTACTTTTGTTAGTAAACCTGATAATTTGAACAAATTATCCTTTAACTGAAATATTAAAAACTATTTGGCAATTAGATGAAGATTTTAATTATTGAAGATGAAGAGAAGCTGCTTCAGCTTCTAAAAGATGGGCTGGCAGAAGAAGGGCATCAAATCGACACTGCTAAAGATGGAAACAGTGGTCTAATTAAGGCTGTTAATCAAAAATTTGACCTCATACTTCTTGATTGGATGCTTCCCGAATTATCAGGCCTGGAAGTATGCCTGAGGATAAGAAAAAATGACAGTAATACTCCTATTCTATTTCTAACATCACGTGATTCTCTGGAAGATGTGATATTAGGTCTTGAAACAGGAGCAAACGACTACATTAAAAAACCTTTCCGCTTTGAGGAGCTTATTGCAAGGATAAATGTATACGCTCGAAATATTGATAGAGAAGACAGAGAATATTCGCTTGGAGATATTAAAATCTTAACGGAAAAATTTCAGGTTTTAAGGAATAACAAAGAAATTCCGCTCACCCAAACAGAATATGACCTCCTGAAATATCTCGTTAAGAATAAAGGTACTGTTCAGTCAAGACCAGATATTTTGCACCATGTATGGGGCATTAATTATCAGTATGACGCCGGAGTTATTGATGTATTTATCAACGGAATTAGAAAGAAGCTGGGCATAACCCCAAGTGATGAGAGAATAAAGGCTGTTCGTGGTCGTGGATTTATTGCAAAAGACTGATAAACAATGCCAGATTTAACATTTAAAGACCGAATATCACTTTACAATTTATTAGGAGTTGCAGTACTGATTTTAGGCGTTTTCTCAGCCATTTATATAACCGTTGCGGTGACCATCAATTTTGATATTAATGAAGAGCTGAAGAGGGAAGTAAATGTACATCGTGAAAAAAGCACTAAAATCAACGGTAAAATTACGCTTGTTCATAAAGAAGAGTGGCAGCAGTCAGAGCATAACACGATTGATATGAATCCTGTTTATATCCAGATTTTCAACAACAATGGTGAAAGCATAGACAAATCTCCGAACCTCGGAGCTAAAAGTCTTATTTTAGATCTTTCTTCTCAAGATGAAAAATTTTCAGATTCCCACTTAAATTCAGTTCCTATAAGGCAGATTCAGATCAATCTTGAGGAAGATGGGCAAAAGTTTGGATACACAGTAATTGCGATGTCTGTAAATCCTCAGTACCGTATATTATCAAGTTTGATCTATATTTTGGTAATAACCTATTTTTTTTCCTTGCTGTTTCTATTTTTCCTCACGCGTTTTATTGCTGGAAGGAGTATTCGTCCTGCCCTTTCCATAATGGAAACAACCAAAAACATAACCGCAAACAATCTTAAGGCAAGAATTACACTGCCAGCCAACAAAGACGAGCTTTACACTTTGTCTCAGAATATCAATGAATTGTTGAATAGAATAGAAAATGCTGTTAATCGTGAGAAACAATTTACAACTGATGCCTCACACGAGCTTAGAACTCCTTTAGCCATCATTCAGACAACACTTGAAATACTCATTCGAAGACCAAGAAGTTTAGAAGAATATGAGGAAAAGATTAATTCCTGTATAGAAGAGGTTAACCGAATCGAACATACAATCACTCAGTTAATGATGCTTGCAAGATTCGAAGAATCCGATTCAAATTTTATGCTTCAGCCTCTAAATATTAGAAACACAATAGAAAATGCAATACAAAGAAATAAGGACAAAATTGAATCTAAATTCATTACCATAGAGGTTTCTTGTGAAGAAAATATTTTAGTTTTCTCACACGAATCTATGCTGTCAATTATGATAGGAAATATCCTTTCAAATGCTGTGAAATATTCCCATCAAAGTGGGACTGTTAATATTTTAGTTAAAACTGATGATAATAATATTATTTGTGTCGTGAGCGATAAAGGCATTGGTATTCATTCTAATAATATGGATAAAATCTTTGACCAGTTTTATCGTTCTGAACCAGGAGAACATCAGCACATTAAAGGAACTGGATTGGGACTGTCAATAGTTAAAAAAATAACTCAACTGCTTAATATACAAATTGACATTGAGTCTATTAAAGGAAAAGGCACAAGAATTATTCTTAAAATCCCAAGAGCCTAAAATAGACCATATTAAATACCTAAAATTTTAAACATCAATAATACAAAACTAAAATATCAGTCATGAGTAGTCTAGATATCCAGAAAATCAAAACTTGATGACGATACTTAAGCTACAATACTTATCAAAGTTATTTGATGTTAAGATTTGATATACTGCCCACAAATTTGACATATGGACTCCCCTCTCAATTTCCCCTTTGAGTCGATTTCATATCTGCAGCAGTCAACAAAATTACTGATCAGAATACCTTTAGCTCTCTTCAGCCTAACCTTTACATTAGATAATGATATACAATTCTCTTCAGCGACTTCCTTCTGACTTTTTGCTTCAACATATATCTTAATCAAAATATTTTTATATATGTCGGGAATGTACGGAGCGATTTTGTACAATCAGCAGAAAGTGGACAGGGAAAACGGAGCGGTTCTGTTGCTGAACAAAATACCCGACACGGTGGACGGTCGGTATTCCGTAGCGTATTTCAATCAGTGTTTTGAGCCGTATCTGTCAGCAAACATCAAAACGGAAAAAACGGTACGGCACATTTCATTGAATCCCGACCCAAAAGACAAGGTAAGCGATGAACAGTTTACGGCAATGGCACAAGAGTATATGGAACGTATGGGCTACGGCAATCAGCCCTATATCGTTTTCAAACATACCGACATTGACCGAACGCATATCCACATCGTTTCGACCTGCGTAGGCGTTGACGGAAAGAAAATCCCCGATGATTACGACCACCCACGTTCAATGGCTATCTGTCGGGATTTGGAACAGAAATATAACCTGCACAAAGCCACCGAGCAGGAACAGAAACAGGGCAATAAAGTTTTCAAACCTGTTGATTATCGGCGTGGCGATATAAAAAGCCAAATTGCTTCGGTAGTCCGTCATTTGCCGAAATATTACAGCTTTCCGACTATGGGAAGCTATAATGCTTTGCTGTCGCTATTTAACATTACAGCAGAAGAAGTCAAAGGCGAGCGGAACGGTCAGACCGTAAACGGATTGGTGTATGTGGCATTGGACGGGAACGGAAACAAGGCAAGCAATCCATTCAAAGCATCGCTTTTCGGTAAAGAAGCAGGGGTTGCACATCTTCAAAAACACTTTGAACAGTCCAAAGACAAGATGAAAACCAACCCTGCAAGGTCAGTTTTAAAGAATACCGTTGAATTGGCTATGCACACGACAAGCAACGAAATAGAATTTAGAAAACAATTGACCGAACACGGTATTAATATGGTTGTTCGCAGAAACGACGACGAACGGATTTACGGAGTAACTTTCATCGACCACGAGAGCCGTACCGTTTGGAACGGTTCAGCTTTAGATAGAAACCTGTCGGCAAATGTTTTCAACGATTGGTGGAACAACGGTAACAAACCCAAACTGAAAACACAGGACAACCCTATTTCCAAGACGAATACAATAGATAATTTGCCAACAAAAGACCTTTTTGGGTTTATCTCACGGGAGCATTCGCAAAATGTGGATTTGGGGTTGTTCAGCCCGTTACCCCAAGCACAGGGCGAGGATTACGAGGAAGAGCAGTTTGCCAACCGAATGAAAAAGAAAAAAAAGAAAGGCAGGAGATTGTAATTTGCTTGCAAATCACACCTTCCCTGCAAAGCGAACAGCAGAAAATATTTTGTAATTTTGTCGTATCTATAAACACGTTAGTGTTCATTGTAGAATCGTCAAAAAATAAATGGAGTACAAAAAGAAAGAGCCTTACAAAGACCTCAAACGCTTTATTCATTTCTATTGGGAATTAAAAGGAAATAAACTTGAAAGACAGTGGGAACGGGTTTTTCCAGACGGTTGTGCAGGTGTATTGATAAATTTAGGAAATACTTGTTTGACAGACAACGGCTCATTTTCTTTGGAGTTTGGAAAAACGTATGTGGTGGGTGCGATGACTTCATTTAAAGACAGCTTTATCGATAATGATACTCATTTATTGGGCGTGTGTCTAAAACCCGCAACTTTTGCAAATTTCTATAATTATGCCTCACAAAATGAATTGACAAACGATACAATTGAGTTTGAAAAATCCAATTCATTCAATGTCGATAAAATCTTTGACAACCCATTTGATTATCTTAGCCAATTTTTCTCCGACAGAATAAAAGCAAAAAATATTCCATTGCAATCGGTTATTAATGATATTCATTCTACAAACGGACAGATCAGTATTCACGAGCTGTCAAAACGAAATTTCACAACCGTAAGACAGTTAGAGCGAAATTTCAAAAAGTTCGTTGGACTATCCCCGAAAGAATATTCAAATATCATTCGCTTTCAAAATGCTTTGACCATTATCAAAAATTCAGATGAAAATAGAAGTTTTTTAGATATTGCCTTTGAATGTGGCTACTATGACCATTCGCACCTTACCAATGAAATCAAACGAAATACGGGACTTTCGCCATCACAACTTTAAAATTGTCGCATTTTTCCAAAGTAGAAACTGCCGTCCAAAGCTAACTTTGCAGAAACATTAATATTTAAAAAAATGCGAAAAATATCACTTTTCATTGCAATGAGTTTAGACGGTTACATTGCAAAACCTAATGACGACCTTACTTTCTTGAAACTCGTTGAAAAAGCAGGAGAAGACTATGGTTATGGAGAATTTACAGACACAATTGACACATTGATTATTGGCAGAAGAACCTATGATTATGTGCTAAAAAATGTCGGTTTATCTCATTACGACAATGGACAACGAGATGTTTATGTCATCACAAGAACGGAAAGACCGCAAGTAGGTAGAACGACTTTTTACACAGGTAATTTGAATGAATTGGTCAAACGACTGAAATCTGAAAAAGGTAAAAATATTTATTGTGACGGAGGAGCGGAAGTAATAAATGAACTATTGAAGCACGATTTAATAGATGAGTTTATCATTTCGATAGTCCCTGTTTTATTAGGTAATGGAACAAGACTTTTTAAAGACAGCAGACCAGAGCAAACACTTGAATTTCTCGAAGTCAAAACGTTTGAAACAGGATTGACACAACTGTATTACAAACGAAAAAAAATAAAATCACAACAAGATTAAAAGGCTTTATTTCTGAACAAGTTTAAACCCACTCCCCAAAAGAACAAAAAGGTAGCAATATAAGGTGGACGAAAGCTACTTGCCTAAGTTGTAGCCGAGAAAAGCGTGAATATTGCTATTTTTTGTGTGTCAAATAATGTCAATCATAAACAGAATGGAACAATTTTACAACGAAATGCTGAGCAGGTTAGAAACGGCAATCAACGGGTTGGAAATTGAAACCGAAAATCCTTTACAGCAGATAGAAGCCATTATTTCTACTATTACCCAATGCCTGTCCGAAGTAAAAGCATATGTGCTAAAAACAGGGTTCAGCAGTGAAGACGAAGAAATCCGCTTTTTCAAGCATCAGAAACCTGCAATTGTTGCAAAGCTCATTTATTACAATGCAGTCTATAAGATTGAAGCCAAGAAGCCTTACGGTGGAAAAGAAGTTATGGAAGCCTACTTAAATAAGGAATTGTCAAAGCTCAAAAGGTTTTTCGATAACAATATGACTTTTTACAGCTATTACAGAACCGATAGTGAGTATCTCGACCATACTTATTTTGTGCGTGGCAAGCACGATATAAAATTGAATTTGGACACGTTCTATTTTGAAACCGACCACAGCTTTGCCACTTCCCACGATTACAAGGTCGCCAAGATTATTGCCAACGATTTGATAAAGGGCTACCTCGAAGACCAACTTAACGACATTGCCAACGAGAATAAACCGCCAACACTGCAAAAATTGAATTGGACAGGTAGCAAGACCGCTTTAACGGAGTTGATTTACGCACTACATTCACAAGGCATATTCAATAATGGCAATGCAGATACTAAACCTATCGTCAAAGTCTTTGAAAGCACCTTTAATATTGATTTGGGGGATTTCTACCATACATTTGTAGAACTTAAATCCCGAAAAATAAACCGCACCAAATTCCTTGACAGTCTTAAAGAAACCCTTATCAGAAAAATGGACGAGCAGGACGGAAGATAGCAATTGTTCTATCAGTATTATGTTAAAAGGGCTTTGCTAAGCCCTTTTTTCTTGTCCTGTAATCCACACAGGGAATAAAATGTTTATTTGTTTTTGAGAAGTAAATATTTTGTATATTTGCTATGAGCTAACGGAAACGTGTTGAAAAGCAAAGCAATAAGCACCGTTACCAAATCGTTACCTTGTAATCTTTGATTATCCACATAAGAGCCTTGTATTCAGCCGATACAGCTTTTCTCTGAAAACTTTAAAATAAAGTTGTATAATTCCTTATGGTATTTTAAAAGTCTATCCTCACTGTTCATATCGAAACAAAATTAAAAAAAGGCTGAGAAAATCAGCCCTTTATACCTGTTAATTATTACAGAAGCTGCATTTTGTGCAATCACAATTTGAACAGGTACATTTTCTGTCCTTACAATTAACACAATCACATTTTTTGCAGCTGCAATCTTTACATTTACATTTTGACATAATAATCTTTATTTTTAAATTCTATTATGTAGACTAAAAAATAGTTAAAAAGATACATTTTTATACGTTTAAAAAAATGATTGCATTTAGAAAAGGGAATATTAGAAAAATAAAAAATATATTAAGCAAAAGAGCTCAGGCAATACGCCTCTTCTTACACATGTTGGAATAGTTAAATTACCTATTGACCCTTACTATAAAACCGTCGATTTTTGTAAATAATAACTAAATTGTATACCACTTAAATTAATTTTATTTAAAAATAATAATCACTAGCTTTTGTTGCATAATGAAATCAATTTCAAATAATTATTACTGTTTCTTATTTTTCCTTTTTATGAATTCTATTTCCAATCTAATAGAAATGAAGCAATATTAACAATACTCTTGTAAGGGTGTATACAGCAAATTTATGGAACATCAAAAAAGTTTAAAATTCGTTTTTTTTATAGGAGCAATAATTGTTGCAATTTCTATTTTATGTATTATTTTATTAATTACAATTTATCGCAATAAACTATATAAAATTAAAAGGAAAGAGTCTGAAAGTTTGTTGAATATATCTTTAGAATCTGAAAAAAAAGAACGTAAGCGGATTGCATCTGATCTTCATGATAGTGTTAGTGGGGATCTTAGTGCTGTTCAGAATTACATTACCTATCTTCACAATAAAGAGTCTGATAGTTTTAAAAAGGAAATATTTCAGGAAGTAGAACTCGCTTTACATAATACTCTCAAAAACATTCAGGCTATTAGCTATAATCTGATGCCTCCAATGCTGGAAAGCCTAGGTATTGTTTCCACTTTAAAAAGTTATTTTGAAAGGATAAGAAAGTGGAATAATGTTTTAATATTTGAAGAATATTTAATCGAGGATATACCAATTCCTGCATCGGATTCGTACGAAATTTACAGAATTATTCAGGAACTTGTTACCAATATTATCAAACATGGTAAACCGGATCAAATAACAATTTCAGTATTCCAGGCAGAAAGCAATATTATTTTTGAAATATTAGATAATGGATCTTGTTTTAACTTTTATAAAAGCGTAAAAGAACCTATGGGTATGGGGCTTAAAAATATAACATCAAGAATACGATACATTCATGCCAGCCTTCTCCAGCATTCCGTTGCAAAAGGTAACAAAATACAAATTTTAATTAATCTCAAAACTTATGATGCGTATTGCAATTGCTGACGATCACACCCTATTTAGAAAGAGTTTGGTCTTGCTGATTAATAGTTTTAATAGCATTAATGTTCTAATTGATGCTGCCAATGGTAAGGATCTTTTGAAAGAATTGTCTTATAGAAATGTTGATATAGTGATACTTGATTTACAAATGCCTGAAATGGACGGGTACTCCACTGCTTTGAAAATAAAAGAGATGTTTCCGCATATAAAGATTTTAATCTTAACTCATATGACTGAAACAGATACTATTCGCAGAATGTTTAAATCAGGAGTCCATGGTTTTTTTACAAAAAATACCCCACCTAAAGAACTTGAGGATGCAATTTGGAAGCTTAAAACAGATGGCTTTTATTTTGAGAAAAACCTGCAATCTGTCATAAACGAAATTTTACTCGATACAAAGACCTCTTTATCTAATGATTGCAAAAAAGTTGTTTTTACAGAGAGGGAATTGGAAATAATAATTCTTATAGTTCAGGGATTAAAAGCTAAAGATATTGCAGAAACATTATTTATCAGTACGAAAACAGTTAACTCACATAAACAGAACATTCAGCAGAAGTATGGTTTTGAAAGCATTATGGAAGCTATTTTATATTGTATCAATAACAATATCATTGACTTGAAACAAATTCAATTTAAAAAATAGTCGTTTTACCTATTTTGTCATACCAATTTCAATCATAACTTTGAGGATGACTGCTAGATGTTATTTCAGAATAAATACTAAATAGCTTTCCATAGTTTAATTAATTTATCATAGTATGGTAATAATAGTAATTATTACCATACTTTTTAAATTGATAGAGAAGTATTTCCACATATATTCTTTTATAAATTTTACATAAACTTTTTAGTTAGAATTATTCCTATCAAATTACGAAGCGTAAAAAAAATTGTTATGATTTTAATATATTTTGACTAACCGAAAATTAAATTAAATATATTTTAAAATAGTGAAAAAGTAGAATTTTTAATCATAGCTTAAAGCACAAGAAAAGAGACTGTTTTTTGTAAAACAGTCTCTTTTCTTAATTCTCTTTTTCTTTTTTGTCATCATTATGACGTTCTTTTTCAGAATGATGTTCAGGATGATCGTGATGCTCTTTTTCATCATGCTGCTCTGGTTGATTGGGATCAAAACCCTGATGATGTTCTTTATGTTCATGATGTTCCTTTTCAGCATGATGCTCTTCATCATTGTGTTTTTCCTGATCTTTATCATTGTGATGTTCTTTCTCAGAATGATGTTCAGAATGATCATGATGCTCCATTTCCTCATGCTGTTCTGGTTGGTTGGAATCAAAGCCTTCATGGTGCTCTTGATGTTCGTGATGCTCTTTCTCGGAATGGTGTTCTTGATGACCATGCTTTTCCTGGCCTTGTCCAGAACTGTTTTGATTATTACTCATAATAAATAATTTAGGTTACTTTTATACTGAAATGATATGCTAACTTTTTAATAAAATGATACTAAATTTAAAATTTGCTTTAATATATGATAAACCATTTAATATAAAGTCCGTATAGATTAATGATCTTTAACACTATTGATATACTGTAGCTATGTGAGAATAATAATATTGCTATACGATTAAATCTCTATGTTTTCCACGTTATAGCTAACCTCACACATTAAAACCTCTATCTCAATTCAATTGCTCTAAAATCTCACAAAATTTGAAATCTTTATAATTTGCTGGAACTGGAATATCTAATTGATTAAGTCTCGAAACTAAATTCCTCTTCAATGAGAAACTAAAGGCTTTTTCAATTCTCTGAAGTTTTAACTTAGGTTTGTAATAAATAAAACTGCCTGATCCACAATTGCACATATCAACGTCTTCACTGCATAAAATGTAAAATTTCTCATTTTCATCCAATATTTTAAAAGCTCTAACACTACTTTTTTCAGTTTTTTGAATGATTAAAAATTGTTTTTTATCCAATTCTATAATCTTATTTGGAAAGGCTTCTTTTGGTAGAACACCTCTTTTGTAAAGATTGTTTGTGAGAGAATGATTTTTATGCGGTGGTATGTAATACCTGTAAAAAGGTACTTGAGCTTTTAAGTGTGACATGCTTATCAAGAACAAGATAATTGCAAAGATTGATTTAATCATATTTATTCTTTTAATTACAACAGATTTATTCTTTTGCTGAGATAAACCAAACGCTAACGTTTGTAAAACCTATTGTAAATGTCATTAATTATTGTATTCGAGTTGATTCCTTTATCTGGAAGGCTTTTCAAATTTTTCAATTCGTTTATAAACTCAGGGTTAGGATAGTCGGCTTCCAAATTTTTTATAGTTAGTTTTTTTAAAGGCGAATTCAGATCCTTACTGTAGAAATACACATTATACGTTGAAGACATCCGGTAACCACCTGATTCCTTTTTGGAATATATGATAAGCCCTTCTGTATCTATGACTTTGTGATACCCGTACGTACCAAAAGTGGCATTTTTGTCGAAATAACGAAATAAATCGTTGCCTTTTTGATATCCCCATAAACTCCCATGTGCATATTTACGTTTATTTTGTCCATCTTTCAATACCAACTTATTATAGAAAATGCTGAACTTTTTAGATTTACCAGAAAGACAGATGCTATCGTTAGTTTGATTATTTTCATAGTTCTTATAGGTTGTGTAAAGCTTGATACTCTCAATGCAATTTTCAGCAGCCTTTGTTTGAGAGAGTAATACCAAAGGATTTAACAGAAGCACAAACAAAATTTTCGATAACATATCCTCAATATATTTAAACAGTAAGGCAATTTTTGAGAACTGCCTTACTTAGGTTAGTTTTTTAAGATTTAAATTCAACAGTTATTCTTTGATAAAAAGTGCTGCTATTGAAGATCCTAGCCTACCACCGACAGCTCCGAGTAACGCCCCTATACCTACACCAGCTAAACCACCACCTATTCCACCGATAGCACCTCCAATTGCTCCACTTATAGCTCCTTCAGCATCTTTTTTCCAAGGCCATCTAAACTTTCTTGCAGTTTTGATCTCTTTCCATTTTGAGTTAGAACTCGTTTCCTGTAATTCACCATATTGGGCACTGTATTTTGCAACAGCTGCATAAAGAAGAGGATACGATTGTTTTCGACACTCATCTTACTCGATAGAATATCATTTTCAATGCTGTCAATCTTACTTACTACTTCGCTTAACGATAGATCGTCTGATAAATCATTAATGGAGTTTATAAAATCCATCCCCTCTTTTGTAATTAAATCTTTTTGCAGTAACCAGTCGATCATACCGGACAATAGTAATTTTTCGGTTCTGTTAATTGATTCGGAGATGAAAGCGTTCCAATTTACGTATGTTTCCGAACTGGAATTGTCTGATAATTTTTGAACGTACAATGCGCAAGACTGAACAATCTGGTCTATGGTGGAAGAAGGATTGATATTGCCGCTAACAAATTGCATTCCGTCGTTGTGCATTTGCCCAACTTGATTGTATGGGTTGCTTAAAATTGAGGTCGTACCCATAATACTTAAATTTTAGAAATTAAATAATCATACTTACTCATCATTGTAGCTACCAGATGATTGATTTCAAATTTAGGACACCCTTATATGCTATACAATAGGTAAAATACTTATTTATTCTACCTAAGCAGTTCAAAATCAACGAAATTTATAGTTTATAATCATTTTATTTAAGAAAAGATCATAATTCAATAACAAATAAAAACTTCATTTTTTTATTTTAAATTATCTATTCATCAGTAATCTGATCCGTAACATTGATAATTTAAATATAATTGATACTTTAGATTAGGGATAAATAGATTTGAAAACTGTCGAAAAGCAACATTTGAAAGCAAAAATCACTTTTTTAATTTAATTTTATTACAGATAATACCTTAATTTTAAAATAATTAATATTTTTAAAATCTAAATTTAAGATTATTAATGATGAAAAAGGCTCTTTTCATAATACTCACTTCCCAGCTGTCATTTGCACAAATAAAAACATTTAGCAATAACACAATCAACAAAAAAGAATTTGAAAATAAATTACTTAAGGCAATGGATTCTTTAGACGTCAACGGAATGAGCATTGCAGTAATTAATAATGGAAAGATTGTCTACAACAAAGGTTTTGGCTATTCTAATGTAAAATCTGGAAAAAGAATTACTAATTCAACTTACTTTGAGGCTGCATCATTGTCCAAACCCGTTTTTTGCTTATTCGTTCTTAAATTGGCCAATCAGGGAAAAATCAATCTTGACAAACCCGTTCATGAATATCTTCCCTCTGATAATATTAGCGATGAACGCTATAAAAAGATTACAGCAAGAATGGTTTTAAGTCATACTACCGGTCTTCCAAATTGGAGCGAGACCAAAATGGTAACTTTAGAATCAGAACCAGGAACCAGCTTTTCTTATTCAGGTGAGGCATTTGTTTATCTTGCCAAAGTTATTGCCAAGATTTATAACACTAATCTCAAAAATTTAGATAGTATTTTTCAGAAAGAAGTCGCCGATGAGTTTAAATTAGACAATTTTAATTTTGTAATCACCCCCGAAATAGAAAAGGATCTAACAACAGCTTATCAGGGAAAAAGTGAAGTTAAAGATGAAAGAGATCGATTAAGTTTTGATCCGGCAGGAGGACTTTACTCCAATCCTACGAATTATGCTCAGTTCTTAATCCAGTTAATGAACCACAAATCGGAATACAAAGATATGTTTAAGCCTTTTATAAAATTGGAAGATAATAATATCATCAAACAATACTTTGGAATCAAGTCTTGGACATTGGGACTAGCCGTTGAGGAGATTAATGGTTCTCAAAACTATTGGCACGGAGGAAATAATTTGGGTTACACCAATTCATTTACAATCAATCCTAATAAAAAATTTGGTTATGTTTTTTTTACCAATGCAGATCAGTGCAATTCAATGAAAAAAATTGTGGAAAATATTTTGTGGAAATAAAAAACATTTCCAAAACAAAAAAAACCGTTTTATTATTTACAGAGTTAATAAAGCTCTTTATTACCAAAATAAGGAAGCTCAAAATATAAAGTAAATTATGAAAGAACTTTTTCATCAATTATACCTGTCTTATTGTACATTCTAATTTTGAGGTACAAAATTTAAGATTTTGAGAAAAATTAGACAAATTAATTATTTGAAAATCAATTTAAGCAAAAGACATCTGAAGTCATTATATCTCTATCAGTAAACAGAGAGAATGTATATTTAAAAATTTAGATCCACTAATTTTGTAGCTGAATCAAAAATTTGGAAAAAAAGATTCGATTACAGATTAGCGTCTGTTTTAAAATATACTCCCTTCTGAATTTAAATTTTTAAACGTTCTTATCTCCACTGATTATCTTCGAAATAATACCTGGTTCCGAGCCCATATCTGCCAATAAGACTCCTCCAATATGAATAACGATAAAGGTAACGATATACTACAGTTATTTATATGGATAGTTTCCATCAAATCTTTCCATCCTTTTGGTCCATTGACTATCATAATTCCAGTAAATAGTGAGATTGCAAAAAGCACATAAAAAATAATATAAAGCCAAGATTTAAGTCTATCCTTTGCAGAAGTGAGCTTTGAAAAAGGATTTTTGAAAGAAATTCCTTGAACTAGATTTAATATCATCTTAAAATATAAAGGGCAATAATATCAAAAGAATATGTAAAATATCAATACTACTATCTTTAACATACTTTATTGAAAAAAAATGCGAAAAGACGTTTCCGACCAAAGGAATTGGAGGGTACCTTTAGGGAGAAAACCGTTTATGCCGTAGTCTTTTGGCTGGAATGTGTGATGGCTGACCGATATACCTTAGCTGCCTTTTTACCGGTTGTATTTGAGAAAATGTGTTTACATCTATTCTAAATTGAATTCAAAAAAATTTACTCTTAACCACTTAATGAAGACAAAAGCTGACAAGTAATTATTGAGTAGCGACAGTAAATAATCAATGCATGAAACATATCATAATTTGAATAAAACCAAGAGATAATCTCTTGAAAAGAAGATAATGATACGTGCTTATGAAAAAGAATACTCCCATTAACTTGTCTACCGATACGCAATCTGAAAATGAGAAGAGCAATCATGTATTTCAAAAAATTTCTTTTGAAAAATCAAAAAAAATATTAAATGATCATAACCTCAATTTAACAGAAAATGAAATTAAGGAAGTTATGGAATTCATTCACAAATTAGCTGAACTAACTATAAAAGAATTTATTTTAAAATAAATTCCTTATATTGCCTTGATTACGAAATCATTAACACAAAATATTCACCAATGCAAATAGCCGATTTATATATTAGAGTTTCTACAGATGAACAAGCCGATAAAGGCTACTCCCAAAGAGATCAACATGAGAGATTAGAGAAATATTGTCATCAAAACCAAATCACCATAGGTCAGGTTATTTTCGAAGATCACTCCGCTAAAAATTTTAACAGACCTGAATGGACTAAATATATCAATCATCTAAAGAAGAGAAGTCTAAAATCTAATGTCGTTTTATTTACAAAATGGGATCGTTTTAGTCGAAATGCAGGTGATGCATATCAAATGATAAAAGTGTTGTTAAACCATAATATTTCTCCTCAAGCTATAGAACAACCCTTAGATATGTCTGTGCCAGAGAATAAGATGATGCTTGCAATTTACTTAGCTGCTCCAGAGGTTGAAAATGACAGAAGAGCACTTAACACTTTTTACGGCATGAGAAGAGCTCAAAAAGAAGGAAGATTAATGGGGACTGCATCTTACGGTTATATTAATAAATGTACAGAAGATGGAAGAAAATATATAGCATTAAAAGAACCTGAAGCCTCAAACATGCGGTGGGCGTTTAATGAAATTGCTAAGGGAAAATACGCTACCAATCAAATCCGGCTTAAAATGAATAAAATGGGAGGTGCTAAGATTAGCAGTACTTCATTTTACAGGGCAATAAAGAATCCTGTTTACATTGGTAAAATTTATATAAAACCATACAAAGATGAGGAAGCATGTACGGTAGATGCCAAGCACGAAAGTTTAATATCAGAGAGCTTATTTTATACAGTTCAAAATGTTTTAAGTGGAAAAACCCTAGCTGAAAGACCTCAAGGAAAAATTATTGCAACTAGTGAGTTTCCATTGAGAGGTTTTTTAAAATGTCCTAGATGTGGAGGACATATTACTGGTAGCGGGTCTAAGGGAAAAAAGGATGTTTACTACTATTACCACTGTAATTCAAAATGTGGTTACAGACATTCTGCAGATTTAGTTAATCTGGCGTTCGAAAAAGAACTAAAAAAATATGAATATCATCAAGCAATAAATTCATTATTGAAGGAAGTTCTTACAGCTAATTTTAAACATATTCAACAAAGTGTTGGCACTAAGAAAAGAGAAATATCACTACAAATTGTCAATTTAAATAATCGATTAGATAGTGCTAGAGAAAAATATTTAGAGGATAAATTAGATTTTGAAGATTATCAAATTATTAAAAATGAAAGTAAAAAGAAAATCGACGAATTAGAAATGGAGCTCCAAAATCAAAGATTAACTCGTAAAAATACAGATATTACTTTAAGACTTGATCAAGTATTAAAAGTACTTCCTAATCTCTCTCATCTCTATCAAACAGGCGATTCTGAGACAAAAAAAGAAATACTGTGTTCGATTTTGTCTGAAAAACTTGAATTTTACGAAAATGCTTTTCGAACACCCAAACTTAATTCCGCACTCGCTTATATCTTAATGATAAACAATGAGTTACAAATTAAAAAAAAAGAAAAAAGCACTCCTAAAAGTGCCTTTTCCCGTCAAGTGACCGCAGAAGGATTCGAACCCTCACTGTCGGAGCCGAAATCCGAAGTTCTATCCATTAAACTATGCAGCCCTTTTTATTTAATTGATATGATGGTCATTCATTAATCACCATTTATCAATAATTTTTTAGAAAGTGATCTTCACTCCTCCTGTAATCTGTGCACCAAGAACTTTATATCCTTTGTACGTCTGATATTTAGAGCTTAAAAGATTATTTCCGAGTGCAAAAATACTGAAATTTTTGTGAATTTTGTACTCTGCTGATAAGTTTAAATCTGCATAACCGCCAACTTTATCATTGGTATCCTCCGTAGACTGAAACATCATGGCAGGATTTGCCACACCTTCTAGCAAGTAAGAGTTTGTAGTTCTGTCACTTTCAAATATTCCTCTGAAGCCTAAAGACAGTTTTTTATCCAATAAAGTATATTTTGCACCGATACTTCCTGTCAGTAAAGGAACATTATAAATATTTTCGTAATTCTTAAGATCATATCTTAAAAATCTTACATCGGCATCTACAACCAGATTCTCCAGCGGAAAATACTGAAGACTTCCTTTGATGTCGCTTACATTTCCGTCATCGTAAACAGCAGAAAATGTGTTGGCAAAATCAAATCCCGGTCTGTCTAAAGTAAACTCGTTAGAAAAAAGATTGTTGGCGCTGAAAAACATAATATTTTTCATCTTGCCAAATCCTGCGGAAACATCATATTTAAAAGTTTCATCAATATCCCCTCTCAAACCTGCATAAAAATGATACGTTGTTTCTGTAGGTCTCAGCATTTGATCTGAAACAAGAAAGGGGTTTGCCTGAAGCAATTCTCCGTAGGTATTTAATTTTAAACCACCGTCGATTCCTCCGTAAAATTTAAATTCATTAGAGGCAGCTACCTGAAATTCTGCTTTTGGAAACCAATACGTTTTGTTGTTTTTCACTTCTTCAGCAAGCATCATATTTGAGTTTCTGGCATTTAAAAAATTAAATACAGAACCTAAAGTAAGATAAGATTCTCCCTTCGCAAAAGTAATTTTCGGAGCAATATCTGCATTAAAAAATGTTGCAGAATTTTTGCTGAGTAAAGCAAAGTCGGTTTTTACGGTTTCTAAGCCCAAACCTAAATCAGCATTCATCACAATTCCGTTCTTTGAAAGTTCAACGGCGTGTTTGGAAAGGTTTGCCAAAATAGATGCCTGATTTTCTTTGGCATTAAAATGATCCGTTAAGAATGATGATTTTACTCTTACGTCATTTAAGATTTCATTAGAGTAAAAATCGTAATAACCATTCACTTTAAACTGATTGACTTTCTGCGTCAAATCTACATCCGCCGAAGGAGCCAAAGCGTAAATTCCGTAATAATTATAATTATCTAAGCCATATTCTGCATTTACGTTGATCTTACCCTTTTCTCCGTAAGAATTTAAAAATGCACCTAAAGTTGCTGAACTTTGTTTAGAATCCCAAGGATAGTCTTTTTTTAATCCGTTGGTAGACAAAACGTGAACATCCGCTCCTACTTCCAGTTTATTTTCAAGAGTTTTGGAAATATTTCCATCAGCCAGAATCTTCCCGTAATTCCCCATTCCAATCTGGAAATAGTTGTTTTGGGCTGTTCCTTCAAATTTCGGAGCAACATCTTCTCCCTGGATGGTTGAAGTTTTAAAATCTGATACCGCAGGAACATCTGTAATTGTATATTTTACGGGATTTGCGGATTTCTCTTCGGGCGGATAATTCTTCTCCGTTACTACAGAAGTTTTTTTCTTTTCGATTTTTTTTACTTCCGGCTCTCTTTTTTTATTAAGAATCAATCTTTCTTCTTTAATCTGAGAAAACGCTACAGAAGAAACTCCTAAGAAAAGTATAGATAATATTTGAATTTTCTTGTTCATATATGTTGTATTAATGTATAAAGTAAAAAGTATTAATGATTAAATTACATCAACAAATTTTACATGAATACGACAGTACATTTTACTTTTTAATCATTTTTTTCACCTCTTTTGCCTCTGCTACAATTTCAGGGAAATCTGCATAATTGGCAATAATCTGATCACAGGTATAACTTGCCTGATAATTATCTTTCAGACCAATATAGTTTTTAGCCATCAAAACCAGTGCTTTTGCTCCCCAATAATCTTCTGATGCATAATTATTTGCCAGTTTGAAAATAGTTTCGTTTGAAGATTTATACGCTTTTCCTTTATTCTGATAATATGCTTTTGCATAAAGCGCTTCTGCAGCAACTTCTGTATTGGAAGATTTTTCAAGAGCAGCATAAGCTGTCTGAGCATCTTTATCTTTCCCCGAATTCATAAGACTTCTCGCCTTGATTACTTTTGCAGTTTCGATCACTGCTGCAGAATTTTTACTGTTGGCAATAACAGCATTGGCTAATTTTTCAGCCTCCGGGAAATTCTTTTCTTCCGCATACATTTTCATCAGTTCTACATTCGCATAATTTCTGACATTAATGTTAGACGAATTTCTAATATTCTGAAGGTATTTTTTAGCTTCACTGCTGTTACCCTGAGCAATATAAATCTGAGCTACTCTGGTTGCGGCATCATCCTGATAATCATTCTGTACCTCTGCAACCTCCTGCAGAACAAGAAGTGCTTTTGTAGGATTACTATTCTGATAATAACTTTCGCCCAATTCATATTTAGCCTGATAAAGACCTTCTCCTGTAGGATTCTGAGTTAAATATTTTTCATAATAAGAGATTGCATTTTTGTAATCTTTCTTGGTGAAATATTGTTTTGCTGTAGACAAATTGATTTCATCGATCTCAGAAGCCGCTATATTAACTCCTATATTTCTCGCAAAACCTTCATACCCGGCAACATCTCCGTTTTTAGTAAAAATCGGTTTAGAAGCCTGTACAATTTTCTGTGCGTAAGCTGTATTTTTGTATTGCTCACCTAAAGATCTCAGCTCAGATAAAGCTTTATCATTTTGGTTCTGATCAATATAATTCTGGGCTCTATAGATAGATGCATTGGCAACCAAATCCCGGTCGGAAGAAGATTTTATTACTTTCCCGAAGAAATCATTCGAGTTATTATAATCATCCTGAGCAGCATAAGCAACCCCGATTTCGTACTGTGCATCATCCTCATATTCAGAATTTGGATATTTCGAGATGAGCGATTTCAAATTACTGATTTTGGCAGCATTGTCGTTTTTAAAACCTAATGCCAAAGCTTTCTGATACAATGTATAATCTGTTGCATCTTCGTTCTTTTCATAAATTGCGATTGCATTATCCAGATCATTGTTGGCGTAATTGATATCTGCTAAACGAAGTTCGGCATCATTTTTAAACTCCGGCTTCGGATTTTTCAAATATTGCGTAAAATACTGCTCTGCCTGATCAAATTTTTTAGATTTAAAATAAGCATATCCCAAATCGTAAGAAAGCTGCTGTTTTTCAGGAAAATCCTGATTGAGAAGTTTTTCGTAGCGAACGATTGCCGAAGGATAATTGCCTTTTTGGTAATATACCTGTCCAAGCCAGTACAATGCTCTGCTGTGAAATTCTTTATTAATATTAAATTCGAGACTTCTCAGAAAATATCTTTCTGCTTCATCAAAATTTCCTTTGTTGAATTCTTCTGTTCCCAATAAATAAGAAACCTCCTGGTCTACTTTATCCGTTTCTGGAGTTGAGTTGGGAAGTTTATCAATCGCATTAAGCGTTTCTTTAAAATTACCGGAATACAGATAAGATTTCACCAAAAGTGATCTCATTTCTGCAGTTTTAGCATCATTATTATTGATGGTTATGTAATTCTGAATGACTGTTGTAGGGCTTTCAAAAGGATTTCCGATATCGTAGCTGAGTTTTGCATACTGCTCATGAGCCAGCTTTTTAACATTTACATCATAATCCATTTGGTAAGAAGAACGGAATGCTGAAAGCGCTTCCTGCTTTTTATCAACCGCCAAATAGGCATTTCCTAATTGATAATAAGCATTCTGAGCCAATGCAGAATTGCTGTTCAGTAACTGATTATAATAAGAAACAGCCTCGTCATATTTCTTAAGCTGTGCCGCAACAAATCCCATTTCGTACAAATCATTTTCAGAAGGATTCTGCTGTACGCTCAGATAATCTTTCAGATGTGGATAAGCAGAATTGTAGTCATTTTTCATAAAATAACTTTCCCCGATGATCTTATGAACTTCGGCTTTATAAGAATCCGAAAGATCCTCATTCAATAATGCTGTTCCTTCAGTTATTGCCTTGTCATAATCTTTATCATTATAATACATCTGTACATAATACGGACGTACAAGTCTTGAAAACTTAGGCTGATCTTTGATGGAATCAAAATACTGAAACGCCTCACTGTTTTCTCTCTTGGAATAGTGTAAATGTCCGAGCATATAAGCAATTTCACCTTTCTGAGATTCATCGGCTGTTTTATAAGCTTCTTCCAGCGCATCAATAGCACCTTTAGAATTTCCGGTCATAAATTTTGCATAACCGAGTTTCAGAACATATTGCGTATTTTCTTCGCGGGTAAGCTGATATTGATTAACTTTCTTCAGCGTTTTTAAAGCCTCCTTAAAATCTTTTTTTGCTAAATAATAATCGGCTAAAGGCAAATTTGCCTGTGCAAAATATGCAGATTTGGGATATTCTTTCATAAAAGCAGTCAGACCTTCTTCTGCATGATTTTTCTGAAGAATAACTCCAATTACATTGTCAAAAAACTGAGCAGCTTCTTTCTTAGACTGTTCCAGATTTTGATTATAAAAATACTGCCGTGCATATTCAAACTGTGAAGCATTGTACACTTTGGTCTGATAAAGATTTTCGGCAAGATTAAACCTGTAGTTTTCTTTTTGGGTAAAATATTGAGACTGTTGCGCTTCGGAAATTCCGAAATAGAAAACCGCAACGGCTAATAGTATTTTTTTTGATTTCATTAATATCAAATTTTAAATGGAAACCGGAAGCAAATCTAGACCGGTTATTTAAATTTCAGATGAGATTTTATCCACAAATTACCAACGAAAATAGGTAAAATATATTATGCAGACAAGCCTTTTTTGACAATGTTAATATGTGGACAATATTTTAATATATCTTAATATAGCCTAAAGAAATATTAAGAAAATATTAATTATTTAAGAGAAATAATTACATTTGTTTTTTTCAAACTTCAAATCAACTATTGAATGAACCAGCTTTTCAGAAGAAAACAGTACTCAGATAACGATACTTCAACAAATTTATTACGTGTTCTCGGTGTTTGGGACATCGTATTTTTCGGTATTGCCGCCATTATTGGTGCGGGAAGTTTCAGCAGTTTGGGAGAAGCTGTTTTCAGAGGGGGACCCGGCGTGATCTTATTATATTTAATTTGTGGTTTTGCTTGTGGTTTTACTGCTTTATGCTATGCTGAATTTGCAAGCAGAATCCCTAAAGCCGGTTCTGCTTACACCTATGCTTACGCAAGTTTTGGGGAGTTAATGGCATGGGTTATCGGATGGGCACTGATTATGGAATATTCTTTCGGAAATATTTATGTTGCTTTTTCATGGTCGGATTATTTTACAAGCTTTCTGGAACGACTTGGAATGCATATTCCTGATTATTTTACCTGTAGCTACACAGAAGCAAAAAAAGCTTTCCAGAACGGTTCTGAAAATAAAGAACTCATCAATGCCTGGAACACCGCTCCCCTGCTTGGAAATCTAAAATTTATTGTGGATATTCCGGCTTTGGTTATTAATGGATTGATTACCTGGCTTTGCTACCGTGGTGTAAAAGAGAGCAAAAATTTTAATAATTCTCTTGTTATCTTAAAACTTGCTGTAATAGTTCTGATTATTTTGGTTGGAACAGCCTACATCAATACAGAAAACTGGACTCCTGTAAGTCTGGAAACCGGAATTCCTTCTTTTATGCCGAATGGTTTTGCCGGAGTAATGAGCGCCGTTTCCGGAGTTTTCTTTGCCTATATTGGCTTTGATGCACTCAGTGTACTTTCAGAAGAAACAAAAAATCCACAGAAAACACTTCCTAAAGGAATGATTATTTCTCTGGCTTTATGTACGGTAATTTATATCTGTCTTACTCTTGTTCTTACCGGAATGGTAGATTACAGAAAATTTGACGGAATCGGAGATCCTCTTTCGTTTATTTTTGAAAAATCTAATGCTAATGTCGCATGGATGGAACTTACTATCTCCTTTGTTGCCATTGTCGCCATTACAACCGTTTTACTCGTTTTCCAGATGGGACAGCCGAGAATATGGTACGCCATGAGCCGCGACGGACTGATGCCGGAAAAATTTCAGAATGTACATCCAAAATATAAGACACCGGCTTTTGCAACTATAGTTACGGGAATTGTAGTGGGAGTTCCCATTATTTTCACTGATAAAAGTTTCATTCTGGATTTTACAAGCATAGGAACTATTTTTGCATTTGTTTTGGTTTGCGCAGGGGTTTTAATGCTGCCTCCGAAAGAAAAAATCAAAGGTCGTTTTCACCTTCCTTATATTAATGGTAAAATTATTTTCCCCATCCTGTTTATTGGAGGATTAATTGGATTTTACTTTTATCAACCAGCATTTTTTGAAGAACCAGATAAGGTAATTATTACCAAAAACGGAGAAACTTTTTTAAATGGTGAAAAATACAGCATTACAGACATTGAAAACAGACTGATTACTTCTAAAAAAAATACAGAAGATCCGTTTTTCGTTTTAAAAAATGAAAGTCAGGATGCATCAAAATCAATTGAAAGTTCATTTAAAACATTCTCGAATAAAAATCATATTGTTGTAAAAGATAACACATATCTTGAGTTTAGAATTGCAATATTTGTATTTATCATTCTTAATATTTTACTGTGCATTATTACTTTTATTAAAAACCTATCTTTAATTCCTTTAGTAGGATTAAGCTCTTGTCTTTATCTTCTAACCGGCATGAGCCATGATAACTGGTTTTGGTTCGGATTATGGTTTGCTGTAGGCTTGGTTATATATTTCTGCTATGGGTATAGAAACAGCAAGCTTAGAAGCACTGCACAATAACATGATATAGACGAATCAGAAAATGGTTCGTCTTTTTATTTTGGCGGATTTATTGCAATAATTTTCTAAACTAAAATTGAAGCCATGTCAGAAAGAATAAAAACATTTTCCGAATTCTATCAGTTTTATCTTACCGAACACAGCAAAACAGGAACAAGAATTTTTCACTTTATCGGAACTCTTTTGGTATTGTTGGTTATAGGATACGTTATTTATTCAGGAAAAGAAAGATTTTTGTGGTACGTTCCGATTTTTGGATACGGCTTTGCCTGGCTTAGTCATGCCATGATAGAAAAAAACAGTCCGGCGACATTCAGATATCCTTTATGGTCTTTGCTGTCAGATTTCAGGTTATTTTTTGAACTTTTAACCGGAAAGCAAAAATTTAATTCTCAATAAGAAAAATTAAACGTATGAATTATTTTAAACCACTATTAAAAGCTTTTGCAGCATCAGCAGTATTCTTGATTATTTTTCAGTGTAAAACCACATCAAATATGTCCAACGAAAAGACAATTATGGTTGCTTCTCAAACTGCAGACTGCACCGGAGTTGCTCCGATGAAATGCCTCCAGATAAAAGAGAAAGAATCAGACAACTGGGAAATGATGTATACGAATATTGAAGGATTTACCTATGAAACTGGTTTTGAATATACTCTAAAAATTAAAACCGAAAAAATTGAAAATCCTCCGATGGACGGCTCTTCAATAAGATATATTTTGCTAAAACAGATTTCCAAAGTCAAAAAATAAAAATAGCTCTCATGAATCTGAGAGCTATTTTTTTCTTACTTAGAATATTATTATTTGTCGTTAATTCCTAAATCATCTATTTTCTGCGTTGCTGCCATAGACACTACAAGATCATTCAGCATTGTACTTGCTGCAGTCGGAGAGTTGGGTAAAAGCACAAGATTACTTCTGTTATTAGCACCAATAGACTGTAAAGTATCATAATGCTGCGTTACCACGATTAATGCAGATGCTTCCTGTGGCTTGATATTTACCGAGTTGAGCATATGTACAGACTCCTGCAATCCTTTTGCAATCTCACGTCGCTGATCTGCAATACCCTGCCCTTGAAGTTTCTTAGACTCTGCCTCAGCTTTTGCTACCGCAACAATTCTGATTCTCTGTGCTTCAGATTCGTATTCTGCAGCTGTTTTTTCTCTTTCAGCTGCGTTGATTCTGTTCATTGCATGCTTTACCTGCTCGTCCGGATCAATATCGGTTACCAAAGCTTTTACAATGTCATAACCGTAACTTTGCATTGCATCCTGCAACTCACCTTTTACGGCAACAGCAATATCATCTTTTTTAACAAATACATCATCCAGTTTCATCTTAGGAACTTCAGCTCTTACTACGTCAAAAACATATGACGTGATCTGACCTTCAGGATTTTCAAGACGATAATATGCGTCTGCAACCTGTGTTCTGATGACCTGAAACTGCACCGAAACTTTCATACGGATAAATACGTTGTCTAAAGTTTTAGTATCAATGATAACATCCAACTGCTGAATTCTGAGATTCATTCTCTTGGAAATCTGATCTATAAAAGGAATCTTCAATTGCAGACCTGCATGACGCACAGAGTGAAGTTTACCTAAACGCTCTACAATAGCTGCCGTTTCCTGTTTTACGATAAAAAAAGAAGCCAGTAATGTTACCAGTCCGAAAAAGACCAAAATACCTAAATACACCATAAGTTTTTTATTTTAATTGATTTGTCGATAAGATACGGATTTGTTACAGAAATATCATGATATTTCTGAGTTTTTACATCGTCATCCCGATATCTATACCTTTTATTTTTCGGTAAAGATCTGTAGCATAGTTATCCGTCATCCCGGAAACAAAATCAATAATTCCCAAGGTTTTCTGATAATCACTTCCCTCTTCATACACAAACTGCTTCGGCAATAGTTTCAGCGCTTTTTTATCGTAAGATTTTCTTTCATCCTCAGATTTTAAAATAGAAGGAATGAAATGATCCAGCAATTCATACATCACGTTATAACCCGCGTTTTCGATCTCTACAACCGCTCTATGATTGTAAATTTTTTCAATGGAAAAAATTTCAATATCCTGCAAAGTTTTATTTTCAGATTTATAGATATCCAGAAGTGCTTTATCCAAATTTCCTCCAAGAATCGTATTAAAATTAGATTTAAAAAGTTCAACCGATTTATTAATCAAAGCATTGATCACTTTTGCTCTAAGATAGGAAATCTGCTCATTTTCATTTCCTATAGAGCTTAATTTGGACTCTACCCGTTTAATATCATCCGTTTCTGATTTTACGAGTTCAAAAAAGAGATTTTTACAGTCGGCTGTAGAAACAATCCCCAAACGGTGTGCATCTTCCATATCAATAATGTTATAACAGATATCATCAGCAGCTTCTACCAGCCAGACAAAGGGATGCCTTTTAAAAATAAAAGGTTCCTCATTTTCCTGTAATAAACTGACGCCTTTTGCAATCTCCAGAAAAGTTTCTTTTTCGTTCTGAAAAAAACCGAATTTTTTCCTGTGAATAATTCCTTTCTTTTTTGCAACCGCTTCACAAGGATATTTTGCAATGCTTGCAAGGGTTGTTAAAGTAAGCTGCGTTCCGCCGAAATCTTTTCCCTGTTGCTGATGAGTCAATACACGGATTGCATTTGCATTTCCTTCAAAATTTACAAGATCTGCCCACTCCCTTTCGGAGAACTGATGTTTTATCTGGCTTTCATTCCTTTCAAAATAACTTGCAATTGCGTCTTCACCAGAATGTCCGAAAGCAGGATTTCCAACATCATGACACAGGCAGGCAGCAGCTATGACATTTCCTAAATTGTGATTATAAAAGTTTATGGATTCTTCGGAAAGTTCTGAACGAAAATTATCCGCAATATATTCGCCAATCACACTTCCCAAACTCCGTCCGACAGAAGATACTTCCAGCGAATGTGTAAGCCTGTTGTGCACAAAGACACTCCCCGGAAGCGGAAACACCTGCGTTTTATTCTGCAATCTTCTGAAAGCTGACGAAAATATAATCCTGTCAAAATCTCTCTGAAAGTCTGTTCTTGAAGCAGCAGTATTTGGATTATTACCGGTACGCTGACTGGTAAATATACGGTTCAAATTCATCATTTTTCAAAATTAAAGCAAATTTTACTTTTAAAGGAATAATATTTGAGTTTTCCGTCTAAAATCATTACCATGCCGGAAGGACCTACCATTATTTTGATGAAAGAAGATTTGCAGCAATTCAAAGGAAAAAAAGTTATCGCTGCACACGGAAGCATTATCTCTGATAAAAAAGCAGTTGTAAATAAAATCCTGAAAGACATTAAAACTTTTGGAAAACTTACTTTTTTAATCTTTGAAGATTTCAGCTTCAGAATTCATTTATTGATGTTCGGATCATACAGCTTACAGGAAAAACCCGAAGTTAAATCTTTGAGACTTTCTTTACAGTTTGATAACGGAACAATGTATTTCTATACCTGCTCTGCAAAAATCATCGAAAATAAAGAACTTGATACAATTGATTGGGAAGCTGATATTATGAGTGATATATGGAACTCTGAAAAAGCGGTCGAAAAAATGAGAGCGTTACCAAAAATGATGATTTGTGATGCATTGATGAATCAGGATCTGTTTTCAGGTGTTGGAAATATCATTAAGAACGAGGCATTGTTCAGGGCTAAAGTGCATCCTGAATGCAAAATTCAAGCGATTCCGGATAAAGTTTTACATCAAGTAATTAAAGAAACACAAGGTTACAGCTTTGATTTTTTGAAATGGAAAAGGAAAAACGAACTAAAAAAGCATTTTCAGATATATCATCAGGAAAAATGTCCTCTTTGCGGAAAATCAATTAGTAAAAAAGAAACAGGGAAAAGTAAAAGGACAAGTTTTTACTGTGAAAAAGACCAAAAGCTGTATTAAAAAATCATTAAATCTGAGAACATTACAGTTCTGTGAAATTATAAAATTCGTTCAAAATCTTCAGCACGATCTGAAGTTTGGATTTATCACAGTTTTAAAGCAAAATATACAATTGTTAAAAATTTAATAATTTTTTAGCAATAATATAATTAAATAACCACTGAGAATCCCTATTTAATTATTATTAAAACAAACCTTAAAACAGCAAAAAACCTAATTTAAACAACACTTAACACTGATAAACGTCATAATTACAGTATTTGCAAAGTGATAATATTACCATATCTTTGCATTACAAAATTCACAAAATAAATTAATAATATTAAAAATTTAAAAATTATGATCGCTTATATCGGTATCGCAACATGTGCAGTTTTAGTAACTTCTTATTTTGCAACAGTAAGGAGAGAAGGGAATTAATTTCTGCTATAACATTTCTTATTTAACAAATTTTATTATTCATATGTTTTCAGTTTATCATTAAACTGCTGCTCTTTTACTCTTTCTGAGTAAAAGAGCCTAGAAAACATAATTTCCCATTTATTCTTCTAGAATTTATCTTTCATTCAGGCGGTTCTGATTATATTTGTGCTTCATTAAAGCATAATAATTATGAATTTGTATAATCTTATCATTCAAGACAAAGAAGAATTTAATCTGAATGATGTGTATCTTTCACCTGAAAACAGATCAGAGATTGTACAGCTCATCAAAGAACACACTTATATCAAAGAACTTCAGGAATATGGTTTGCCTGTCAACAACAAAATCCTGCTGCAGGGAAGTTCAGGCTGTGGAAAAACCATGACCGCAAAAGCCGTTGCAAATGCTTTAGGCAAAAATATTATTATTCTTAATCTGAGCAATATCGTCTCTTCAAGAATCGGGGAAACTTCTCAGAACATCAAAATGATTTTCGATAAAGCGGCAAGAGAAAAATCAGTTCTCTTTCTTGATGAACTTGACCAGATTGGCAAAGCAAGAGGAAGCGACGACAAAGATGTTGGTGAAATGAGAAGACTGGTAAACACTCTGCTTCAGCTTATTGATTATTATCCTGAAAATGCGCTTTTAATCTGCGCTACCAATCATCCCGAAATTATAGATGCCGCACTTCTCAGAAGATTTCAGCTTAAAATCAACTATATTTTACCTTCCAGAGATTTTCTGGATGAATACTATGATCATCTTCTGGCAAAATTCCCGCATGAGCTGGCAAATATTGAGAGAAGGTATGAAATTTCTTTTGCAGAAGCGAAGGATTATACTTTTACAGTAGTAAAAGGAAAGCTAATTCAAAAACTGGAAAGAGAAAAAGACCTGAAGCCAAATTATTAGAATCAAATAGATTAAAATACTTAAGCTTCAGATAATTTTCTAAAAAACTACTTTGCGTTAGCTTAATTTCCGATAACAATCCACGTTGTCCCGTCACTCTGCAGCTGAAACCTTTGTCTTTCAGAAATAGTATTGATTGTAGTATTGGCAACATCATCATAAATACCACCGCCACCGGTTACCGTAAGATTTTTATTCGTAATACCGTTACTTCCAATTAATATATAAATTCTTCCCGGACAAGTCGTTGGATTGGGAAGGTTAACAGTTGAAACATCATTAAAAACTCTTATAGTATAATGGTTTTCATTGGCATTGAAGGTTCCGGTATTAGTTCCGGTTGTAATGTAACTTGTAGATACAGAACCATCGACCTGAAGTTGAGAATTTGGAGTGGAAGTTCCTACGCCAACTCTGCCTAATCCTGTAACTGACACATCTTTAGTAGATGTTCCGTTTCCTTTATAAAGAAAAGCAAATCTGTTGGAAGCTGTTCCTAAATTGGGCTGATAAAATCCATAATAATTAGTTGCCCCGCCTAATGACGAATGAACTCCGGAGAAAAAACCGTAATAGTTCGTAATGGTGCCGTTAACCTGTCCTGTAAAATTATTGCTGTAACCATACAGGTCTGTTGTATTGGAAGCTACCCTGAAATCATAGGTATTCTGAAATCCGTAAAAAGTAGTTATATCTGTACCTTCTCCTCTGTATTCGTTCAGAACTCCTATTACATTTGGATAATTAGCTGTCTGTACATTCCAAAGACGGTTTCGTTGTGCCCTGAAAGTCCCGGTAATTGTTGAACCGCTTCTTAAATACATCAGATTATCAATTCCGTATACATTAGCAGCCTGAGCACCAGAAAGCAGATCTGTATTCGAATTGAAGTTGGTAACATCACCTGTATATGCAGTAGAAGAATTAACCCCTGACTGTAAATTTGTAAGTCCGACAGAACTCTCTGATCCCACTCTTAGTCTGTTGACATTGTTTGTCTTTATTAAAACAGGCTGATTATCTGTTGTTCCTAAAAAATTGGATGCCGGATTTGTCCCTGAATTTCCTAGAGTACTCCAATCATTGATTCCTTCAACAGACAGCAGTTCCCATTTTGTTCCTGACCAATAATAGTAACCCTTTTTTAATTCTGTATTTACGGTCGTATTGTAAACAAGCAGACTTTCTACATTTCCGGTGGTAATGGTGGTATTATCAGTAAGGCTTTGCAAAGCAACTCTAGTAATGAGCAAACCTTTATTAGCAGAAGAAAGCTCCAGAATAGAGGATGGATCCGGTGTTGTAGTTCCTATCCCGACCTGTCCAAAATAGAAATTTGAAATTAAAAATAAAGAGTAACCAGGAAATAATTTTTTTTTCATTTGTTAATAGATTTGATTTAACGTTGTGTCATACAATAATAAGTATGGTTTCACATACCACACTTCAAATATATAAAAAAAGTGTAAAAAATATTAACATCATTTTTTTTTAACAAAATTTTATTTTTTTGGTTAAAGGTTGGAAGATTATTAAATAACCTAAGTTCGGGATAAGTTTTCTTAAACGCAACGTTAAACAAAGAGATTCAATTATCAAGAATTCAGCTTTTAAGATATACAAAGGCGTAAAACTTATCAAAATAATACCATTTTTTGTCTTTTTTCAATAAACGAAGTGCCTTTGTTTAGCTTAAAAACTTTCAAAAAGTAAAAAATCTTTTGTTTCCTTGCGATAAATTAATATGATGCTATAAATCAATTATTTAAATTTATTTCTTATCCCGAACTGAGGTTAAATACTAATATTAAATTCTCTTCCAACCTTTGTCTGTTAAGTTGATTTTTATACAATTTCCAGTAATTCAATTAAGCCTTCCTGAAATTCGTAGTGATAATTCAGAACTAGCGGACTTCCGGGAAATGTACCCGAAACTTCAGCCTTCAGAGTATGATCTTTTTCAGAATATTCCAGCGGTTTCATTGTTGCCTGATACTCTTTGTTGGCTTTATCAATCCAGTTCTGTATTTCTTTTTTCCCTTTGTATGTTTTTCCTTCATCGAAAACTACTGCTGTTTCGGTAAAACAATCGGCATAAGCGTTACTGCTAAAACTGTTTTGTGCCATTACGAGATCTGTGATTACTTTTGGTAAATTCATTGTTTTTATATTTTGATGTTTAATATTATTTTTTATTGCGTGAGGGATAGAAGCGGCATCCTTTTGCGAAATAAAATGGAGCAAAAGATATAGCGGATAGCCCGACCCGAAGGGACACGCCCAAATGTTAAATAGTAGGAATGGTGCCGCCGTCAATTACAAATTCAGTTCCTGTAAGATAAACAGCTCTCGGCGAAACCAAAAAACCGACCAACTCTGCAATTTCTTCAGGCTGCGCAGGTCTGCCAATGGGAATTCCGCCTAATGCATCCATCACACTTTTTGTGGCTTCTTCTTTTGTTATGTCTGAACTTTCTGCAATACGATCCATCATCCTTTCGGACGATGCGGTCATAATCCAGCCGGGTGAAACCGTTAAAACTCTAACACCTTTTCCCGAAACTTCTTTAGACAAGCCTTTACTGTAATTGATTAAGCCTGCTTTTGCGGCTGCATAAGGCAATGTGGAATCGTAAAGAGGCAATTTTCCCTGAATAGAAGCAACATGAATAATAACTCCCGATTTCTGATCAAGCATTTTCGGTAAAAATCCTCTGTCTAAGCGGACCGGGGCAAGTAGATTGGTTTGAATGGAATGTTCCCAATCCTGATCGGTAAGAACCGAAAAACCACCGCTTTTTGTTTCAGAGCCGCCCAAATTATTGATTAAAATATCTAATTTGCCGTATTTTGCCAAAACCTCATCTACTACTTTTTCAGTTCCGTTTGTTGTACTCAGATCTGCCGAAATGAAATGTAATTGTTCACTACTGACTTCGGGCGCATTTCTTGCAGTAATAATTACCGTAGCTCCCGCCTGAGAAAGCCGCTGTGCAATGGCTCTTCCTGTACCTTTTGTACCACCGGTAACCAAAGCAATTTTTTCTGAAAGCTCATTGTTGAAATTAAAATCTTGTTTCATTGTTGAATTATTTAGGGCAAAGTTGAGACTTATGTACCCTTCTCACAAGTACGGAAATACGATTCACATAGGGATAAATTTATCCCCTATTGCACATTTTGGAACATAGGTTTAAATTTACATGATGTATGAGAGAAAAATTTTACCCAATCTGAACTGCGGTCTTGATTTGATAGGCGAAGTATTGTATGGCAAGTGGAAAATCCGTTTGCTTTGGTTCATCAATGAAGGTCACCAACGACCAAGCGAATTGCAACGAAAAATACCCGATGCCACAAGACGGGTTTTGAATATCCAACTGAAAGAACTGGAAGAGCACGAGCTAATTACCAAGAAAATTTATCCCGTTGTTCCTCCAAAAGTAGAATACAGCCTCACCGAGTTTGGTGAAACGCTGATTCCTGTCATTTCTACCTTAGGAAACTGGGGCGACAAAAATGAAGAGCGTTTGCGATCGGTTATTTTAAAAAGGCTGAATTCTGAAGGGTGATGTTTAGTTATAATTTGATATTGCTGAGTATGATTAATTTCTTACTTGCACAAAAAACATTTATTAGGAATAAAAACTATTAAATATCCGCCACAGCATTCAGCATTTTCTTTTCCCATTCAGGATCTTTTGGATCAAAAAACAAGCGTTTTCCGGTATCTAAAGAACGAACTATTTTTATATCTTCTTCTGAAAGCTGAAAATTAAAAACATCAAAATTCTGTTCAATTCTTGACGGAGTTACAGATTTAGGAATCACACAAAAACCTTCCTGTAAATGCCATCTTAAAATCACCTGAGCTACTGATTTATTATGATTAAAACCAATTTTTTTCAGCACAGGGTTATCCAGAAGTTCTGCATTTCCATTACCAAGCGGACTCCACGGCTGTGTGATGATATTATTTTTTTCGTTGTAAACCTGAAGTTCTTTCTGCTGAAAAACAGGATGCAGTTCAATCTGATTCACCACCGGAAGAATATTGGAACGTGATTTAAGCTCTTCCATTTTTTCAACCGTAAAATTACAGACACCAATGGCTTTAATGTGTCCTTCTTCATATAACTCCTCCATTGCTTTCCATGCTCCTGAAAAATCTCCGAAAGGCCAGTGAATAAGATACATATCAAGATAATCAAGCTGCAGCCTTTCCAGTGTTCTGCGAAAAGCAGACTTTGCTTTTTCATAACTAAAATCCTGTACCCAGAGTTTAGAAGTTACAAATAAATCTTCCCGGTTTGCTCCGCTTTTTTTAATAGCATTTCCTACTGCCGTTTCGTTGAGGTAAATAGAAGCAGTATCTATCATTCTGTAGCCGGTTTCTATTGCTTTTACTACTGCATTTTCACATTCCTGCTGATTTTCCATTTGCCAGACACCGAAGCCTAAAGCCGGAATATCTACTCCGTTGTTCATTTTTATGACAGGCTGGTTGGGATATGTTTTACTTTTAATCATGATATTTTGAGATTACTTTTATCAAACAAATTTCGTAAAATAATTGATTTGGAATGATGTTTTCTGTTTTTATTTAAAATAGATAGCTGCTCAATCCAAAAAATATTTTTTTATTCTGAATCTTCTGAATTTATTTTCATTATAAGATTCTTAAATTTATTGAGCCGAAACAGCTGAATATTCAATTATAAATCTAAACTGATTTTAATCTTTGTGCTAATGCCTTCAACATCTACACCGCGACAAACCGTAAAAAAAGTACTGCCACTGATTTTAGCAACCGCTATATTTATGCAGATGCTGGATTCTACTATTCTCAACACCTCTCTCCCATCAATTGCGAAAGACCTCAACGAGTCACCTCTTAATATGCAAAATGCGATTATCAGCTATGTTCTTACTTTGGCGGTTTTTATGCCGGTAAGCGGTTTTATGGCAGACAGATTCGGCACCAGAAAAGTTTTTGTTTTTTCTCTGATTCTTTTCAGTTTGGGTTCTTTATTTTGCGCTGTTTCACAAGACCTTACACAGCTCGTCATATCAAGGGTAATTCAGGGAGTTGGAGGCAGTCTGATGACTCCTGTAGGAAAATTAGCCCTTATTAAAACATTTGACAGAAATGAATTGCTCAAAGCAATGAATTTTGCGATCATTCCTGCATTAATAGGCCCTGTTCTCGGTCCTTTAGTGGGAGGTTATATGGTAGACTATCTTTCATGGCACTGGATTTTTCTTATCAATATTCCTTTCGGAATCCTGGGAATTATTTTAGGGTTGAAATTTATGCCCAACTACAATTCCAAAAAAACAGACTTCGATCTGAAAGGATTTCTCATATTTGCCGCCGCTTCACTTCTATTGTCAATTTCGCTGGAACTTTTCGGTGAATCGCAGAATACCACTCCTGTTTTGGTTGTCTTTATATTAGGCTTTTTATTTCTTTATTATTATTACCGTCATGCTAAAAAAGGTGAAAATCCTATATTTCCTTTAAATCTGTTTCAGGTAAGAACATTCCGGGTTGGTATAGTAGGAAATCTTGCCACAAGATTAGGAATCAGTGCTGTACCGCTCCTTCTCCCTTTGATGATTCAGATTGCCTATCAGCAGTCAGCGGTAGTTTCGGGGTGGATTGTTGCTCCGATGGCACTTACAGCTATGTTTGGAAAATCTTCTGTAATCAGAATTCTCAATAAATTTGGCTACAAACGTACTTTGATGGTGAATACTTCTGTAATCGGAATATTGATTTGTTGTCTAGCCATTCCGGATATTCAAACTTCCATCTATTGGTTTGTTCCCATAATTGCTATCATGGGCTTTTTCAATTCCATACAATTTACTTCTATGAATACAATTTCCATTGCAGACCTCAGAAATTTTCAGACAAGCAGCGGAAATTCACTTTTATCAGTTAATCAACAGCTTGCGGTCGGTTTCGGAATTGCGTTTGGCTTGATTGTTCTGAAAATTTATGAAAACAATACAGAACTTATCAATAATGAAGTACATCAGGCTTTCCGTTATACTTTTCTTACGGTTGGTGTGCTTACGATTTTATCTTCACTGGTTTTCAGACGACTTCATGTCTATGACGGAAAAAATATGAAATCTCAGGAATAATTTTTCAAACTTATCACACATCAATGTACAGAACTGCATTAAATGATAATTTTGATTTAAATATTTAACTTATGAAACCAGAATTTGATAACATCCCGTTGATAAAAAACGAAGACAAAAAAAGATTTGAAATAGAAGTAAATGGTTATTTTGCTTTTATAGACTATAAAGAAAACAGCAGACAGATTGCCCTTATTCATACAGAGTCGCCAAAAGAATTAGCAGGAACCGGAGCTGCCGCTGCAGTAGTCGAAAAAACTTTAATGTATATTGAAGAAAGTGGTAAAAAGCTTCTGCCCTATTGTCCTTATGTATTTGCTTTTATTAAAAAAAATCCTGAATGGAAAGGTCTTGTAGATGAAAGATTTGAAGGTTATGAAAAACTATAATCCTTTTAATTCTTTTTGATTATTTTTACTCCTAGAACTTTGCTTATTTTAATAAAATTATCTGCTTCGTGATACTTGTTTATTTAACTTAAAACAGTACATAAAATTACAGATTCCTTGTTGATCATTTAGATATTAACAGATAATTGAGATAAAAATAAACAAACTCTTGGTTTAATAGTATTCTATTCATTAAAACTTACTTATATTTAACTGCTAAATTCAATAAATATGATGTCAAATATTGGTCTTGTCGTAGAAGAAAGAGCTGCAGACATAGGCAATTTTCTTGTAGGAAGACTTTTACCCTTTCGTGAAAAACGAAGCGTAGGTCCTTTTATTTTTATAGATCACATGGGACCTATATGTCTTCAGGAATACCAGAATTTTGATGTTCCGCCGCATCCTCATATTGGTCTTTCTACACTTACTTATCTTTTTGAAGGCTCAATTTTTCATCGTGACAGTCTTGGTTCAGCCACAGAAATAAAGCCGGGAGCCGTTAATTGGATGACCGCCGGAAAAGGTGTCGTACATTCTGAAAGAACTCCTGAATACCTTAGAAATTCTCCCCAGTTTATGCATGGTTTTCAAATCTGGGTGGCGCTTCCTAAAGAGTTGGAACAAAGTGAACCATCATTTTTCCATATTGAAGCAGAAGAAATTCCTTCTTGGAATGAAGGTAATATTCAATATAAACTCATTGCCGGTGAAGCTTTTGGGCAAAAATCTACAGTTCCTGTACACAGCCCGCTGTATTTTGTAGAAATAAAAAGCACATCTCGAGAGAAACTGAATATTGGCCATCACCTTTTTGGTGAAGTCGGAATGTATATTCTGGAAGGCTCTGTGAATATTGAAGGAAATGAATACGGTACAAAACAGCTTCTGATCGCAAAAAATGCTTCACTATGTGAGTTTGAGATCAATGAAAATACCACACTCTACCTGTTTGGAGGAGAGCCATTTCCCGAAGAAAGACATATCTTCTGGAATTTCGTACATTCGGATAAAGAAAAAATTGATGAAGCAAAAATCAATTGGCATGACCAGAATCATGAAGCATTTCCTTTGATTCCCGGTGATGATCAGGAATATGTTCCTCTTCCGAAGGCTGTTTTAAATCGAAAATAGCTGCTATTTAATTTTAAAAAACAATAAATTTACTTATGAAAATATTTGCTTTTGCAGGAAGTGTTTCTTCCACATCCATCAACAGAGAACTTGTAAAATTTGTATTGAAAAGCTTTAAGGACGATGATATCAACCTCATTGACCTGAATGACTATTCTATGCCTGTATTTTCAGTTGATTTGGAAAAGAAAGGATTTCCTGAAGAAGCACATTTGTTTTTAAAGCAAATTGAAGATTGCGATGCCATTATTTGTTCTTTAGCAGAACACAATCGTTCGTATACTGCTGCTTTCAAAAATATTTTCGACTGGGCATCAAGAATTAATGTAAAAGTTTTTCAAAATAAACCGATGCTTCTGATGAGCACTTCACCTGGCGGATATGGTGGAGGAAATGTGATGAATGCTGCGAAAACTTTCTTTCCAAACTTCGGAGCAGAAATTAAAGAAACATTTTCTCTTCCAAAGTTCTACGAAAATTTTGATCTGGAAAGCGGAATCATCAATCCCGATATGCTGACTGAATTGCAAAATAAGATTGAAAGCTTTAAAAAATTAGCAGAAAACTGATAACATTATTCATTTAATTTAATATATTTAATAACAATTCAACGTTTTAGATCATTAAAATATCTGAAACATAATATTTTTTGAATGAAAAAAAACCTGCTGAAAATAATTTTACTAAGTTTCGCAATAAGTGCATCCATACATACGTGCAGTAAAGATGAAGAAACTTTACCCTCTATCGTTCCGATGGGAATTGCACTGAATCCTGATAACTTTAAAGGAGAAGTGAAAAACGGAGAAACTGTAACATTGGATGCCATGATAAACTACAAACTCACAGGTTCTGTTGTTATCAAAAACGGTGGCATTCTTGTAATTCCCGCAGGAACCAGAATTACTGCAACTGAAGGTGCATCCTCATATATTCTGGTAGAACAAGGCGGAAAAATTTATCTTAACGGTACCTCTGGTTCACCGGTGCTCTTCACTTCAGAAAATCCTGACTCTGAAAATTGGGGCGGTATTGTTATCTGTGGCAAGGCTCCTGTGAATAATGGGTTTTCAGGTGTTTCAGAAATAGGAAATGCAGCATATGGCGGAACAGATTCTGATGATAATTCGGGATCTTTAAATTATGTTCGAATTGAATACGCAGGTGCAGAAATCACCAGTGGAAAGAAATTCAACGGTTTGTCATTGTTTGGTGTAGGCAACGAAACCCGAATTGAGAATATTGCAACTGTGAATAACGCAGAAGACGGCATAGAAATTTATGGCGGAACAGTGAATGTTTCCAATATTGTTTCGATAGGAAATACAAATCATTCTATAAGCTACAGAGATGGCTGGATTGGTACAGCAACCAATATTTACACCAAAAGAAAAACTGACGGTACCGGAAATCTCGGCTTAAAAGGAATTAACAACGACCTTAACGATAATGCACTTCCAAAATCTAATCCAACCATTAGAAATGCCACTTTCACAGGAGGTAATGTGGGAGATTCTATTGCTGTAAAATTCTCCAAAGGAGCTGGAGCAAGTTTTGACAACATCGTTTTATCTAACTGGAAAACAGGAATTATGATTGAAGGTGATGCGTCAGTAACTTATTTTAACGGGAAAAAAAAAATCAGCAATATTTTATTTGATAATGTTTCTACTGAAGTTTCATTAAAATCTTCCGGAGGTACTGCAGTCGCAATTGCAGATTCTACTTACTTCAAAAAGCCAGATGCAACTGGGGCAGGCAACGGAATTTCAACTCCGACCTGGGCAATTGGCTGGTCAGGATTACAACAATAAGATAAATTTTTAAATAAAAAAGCCTCTTTCAGCAATTTAAAAGAGGTTTTTTATCGTTTGTAAGTCTTATTATTTTTTCACACCTATTTTACTCCATGTATTCAGAACAAAAAGTAATATTAAACCTAAAAAGGCAGCAAGAATTGAAAAAACAAACTTAAGGTTATCTTCAGACAATACATCTGTTCTCCAGTCAATTGCATATAGATTGATAGCAATAAAGACAATAAAAACTACCAGAAATACTTTATAAAACTTTTGCATGATCATTAAAAATTAATATAATTCTGCACGAGCTGTGCAAAATTGGCGGTGAATAATTTAATTGAAATAGCAAGAAGAATAATTCCGAAAACTTTCTGAAGAATAGCCAGCGACGCCTCTCCCATTTTCTTCTCAATCCACTTTGCTGATTTCAGCACCAAATATACGAAAATTGTATTGAGAATGATCCCAAAGATAATGTTAATATCATGAAATTCTGCCCGAAGAGATAAGGTAGTCGTTAATGTTCCTGCTCCTGCAACCAGAGGAAATGCAATCGGAACAATAGATGCCGATTTGGCTTCCGTTGTTTTATTAATTTCAATCCCTAAGATCATTTCCAGAGCAATAATAAATATTACAAAAGCACCTGCAATTGCAAATGAGTTGACATCTACTCCGATAAATTTCAGAATTTTATTCCCTACAAAAAGAAATACAATCATAATAAGCCCCGCAGTAATGGAGGCTCTTCCTGCTTCTATCTGACCAAATTTTTGCTGCAGACTTACAACAATAGGTACAGAACCTATAATATCTATCACAGCAAAAAGAACCATAAAACAGGTAAATACTTCTTTAATAGCAAAACTTTCAAAGATTTCCATCACTCAAAATTATTAATTTCGCAAAATTATGAATAAAAAATGATTATTTGCTAATTACAGAGTATAATTTAACAATATCAACAAGAAGATCATTAAGAGATTCTTCAGAAGTAAGAGGAGAAAACTTCTCCATCTGAATTTTATGAATCAGCTGTTGGTAATTTTCAGCTACATCATGACCTTTGTGTCTTTCGAGAAAAGCAATAAAATCCTCTTTAGAGCTTTGAAAATACTGGCTTCTGACTTCTGCATCCATTTCTTCAAATGTTTCAAAAAACTTTTGTTTTTCTGCTGAAAGTTTAAGATTCTCAAGGTATGCAAAATAGTCGGTAATGTCTGTTTTTAAGCTCTGTCTCATTTCAGCTTCTGTTTCAGCTACAGAACCCAATGGTTTAGGAGTTGACTTTTCTTTAACAATATTTCGCTTTTTTTGCCAATTTTTAAACAGAAAATAGGCAATGATTAATCCTAAAAGAATAACAATATTGGTAACTAAGATACTCCAGTTAAATTTACTTTTTTCTTTTACTTTGAAAGAAGTGGTTTTCAATACAGGGCTGTCTACCGTTTCCAGAAATGTATTCGTATATTCATTTACTTTTTCTACAGTAGATCTTGCTTCCAAAACCTCATCGTGCGAAAATGCTGTGACCGCAATTTTTTCCTCCCCAAGATCCACATATTCTTTTTCCTGAGGATTAAAGAACGAAAAAGCCTCCGTTGTAATGACAAGATCTCCGGATTTTTTTGGAATAATTACATATTTTGCTAGAATCTCACCTTTCATCCCTGCTGTACCGGGACGTATATATGATGAGATTTTTGGTGTAAACACATCATAAAAAGGAGATTCTTCTATTTTGGGAAGAGTCATGTCAGCAAGATTTCCTTCACCTGATACTTTTACCGTAACATTTACAGGCTTTTTTACTTCAATTTTTTCTTTTGAATTGCAGAAAACATCTACTTTAAAGTTTCCTACAGCATTTTTGAATGAATCAGGAGAACCTTCAGGAAGTTTTTTTACATTTAATTTTACCTTATTGGAAATAATTGAATTTTTGCTTGAAAAAGTATTGACCGATGCAGATACCGGAGGAACTTCCACAAATCCGGATTCATTAGGAAACACCATGAAAACTGCCAGAATCTGTGATGCCATATTTCCAAAGCCATTCGGATCTATATCAGATCTTTTTAAACTTACGGGATGTACATTGATATTATCCTGCTGCGGAAGACGGATGTTTTTTACTTTTCTAAGGTGATCCATATTTTTTGAATACACCCTCAAAACAGCGATTGTCGGCTGATCCTGATAAACTTCCCTATCTTCAATTTCCATATTGAGATAAACATCATTGCTGACGTTAGCAACAGGTTTTTTATCTATATCCCTGATGAAAATATCAAATGGTTCGGTTTTGTAAATCTTATTATTTACATTGACCAATACAGATCCGATTCTTATCTTACCTTTTTGCTTAGGTTCCAGTGCTATTCTGGTTATATACTGTTCTACAGAAGTATTGGTAGAGCCATCCATAAAAGCCTGGCTGTATGAACCGTTCCCGATCATATTGAATTTGGACAGATCAGGAAGCATTATTTTGCTTTGCTGTACAAGATCATCTCCATTAAGCTCCAGAACGATGGTGAGATTTACGATATCTTTGCCGTTATAATCGGTTTTATCAGCCTTCATAGAAAGCTCAACCTGTCCGTAAGAAATTACAGATATGAGGGTAAAAAATGCGTAAATAATTTTTTGCTTCATCACCAATCTTTCTCGTTGCTCGCAGGCTTAGAATAAGATTTATTATTTAATATTCTTCTGGCAGTACGTTTTTCCCTGCCGTCAATACTGTCTAAAATCGCTTTTTGCAGATCTTTCGGGAGTTTTCCTTCTTGTCCGCTTCCATTCGGTTTATTATCTTTTCCCTTACTCTGTTGAGGACCATTTCCCTGATCTTTTTTCTGATCTTTAGAATCTCCTTTTTCGCCTTTATTCTGATCTTCTCCGCCTCCGCTTTTGCCTTGGCTGTTATCTTTATCGCCGTTATTTCTTTGCTGTTCCTTTATTTTAAGTTTGGCAATTTCGTAATTCTTTCTTGTTGCTTCATTGTAAGGATCCTGCTTTAATGACTGCTTATAATATTCTGCTGCTTTTGCCGGCTCGCTAATCTGCATCATCGTATTCCCAAGATTATGTAATGCTGCAGCTTTATCCGGTAAAGTCTGCGAGAGCTTTTCGGCTTTTGAATATTCTACCTGCGCTTCCTGATATTTCTGCTTTTTATAAAGTGCATTTCCTAAATTGTAGTGCGCTGTAAAATCATTTTCGTTGGATTTTATAGCTTCCATATATTTTGAAGATGCCCCATCAAAGTCATTCCCCTTAAACTTCTGATTTCCTTCAAACACTAAAGTTCTGTAATTTTCCTGCCCAGATACAAAACCTGAGAACACAAAAACGAGTATTAACGCTGAAAATAGAATTTTAGTATTCATCTATTGCAAAATTATCTCTTTATATGTTAATAAACAGCGGTTTAATTGTTAAAATTGGGTTAAAGTAATTATTCTGCAATTTATCAAAGATTAAAATCTCTTTTGGGATTAAAAAGATAAATGAGTATAAAAAAGAATATGGAAACTCCTAAAAAATACTGATAATAATGATTCGCATTCTGGGAATTGACTACCGTATCAGTTTCGGAAGACTTTTTGCTGATTTCCTGAGCTATTCTTCGAGGTGCATCATTCATATTGTTTCCGTCAATATAGATTCCGCCTGTAGATTCCGCCATTTTTTTTAGCGCTTCTGTCTGTCTTTTAGATATAACTGTTTCACCATTTCTGTCAAATTTATATCCTTCAAGCTGACCAAGCTCATAAACAGGAACGGGTGCACCTTCATCGGTTCCTACTCCTACAGAGGTAATAGTAATCCCTTCTTTGTTTGCCAATCTTATCGCAGCATTATCATTCCCTTCGTTATCTTCTCCGTCACTGATTAAAACTACCTTTCTCGAACCTTTACTGATATTTTTAAATTTTCCGGAAGTAATTTCCATTGCCTGAAGAAAATCGGTTCCCTGAATTGTAATATTATCCGTTTTTAAATCTGAAATATAAGTTTCAACCGTACCGTAATCTGTCGTAAGCGGCATGACAGAAACAGCTTCTCCTGCAAAAATCACAATGCCTATTTTATCATTTTTCAGTTCTTTAATTGTATTGATAATGATATTTTTGGCCTGAGTCAGACGATCTGGACTGATGTCTTCCGCATTCATTGAGTTAGAAACATCCATTACAAACATCACATTGTTCATTTTCTGAACAGATTTTATTTTCTCGGATCCGCTCAGCAAATCAACAATAGAAAAAATAAGAAAAAGAACCGCCAAAAAATAAAGCACAGGAAAAAATCTGAGAAAAGAAGTGTTTTTCTCAAATAAACCGTCATGAAATTTCGATTCTGCAAAAAGTTCCTTTTTCCTGCTTTTCCAGCGAAGATAGCGCACAAAAAGCACAGACAGAAACGGCAAAATCAACAACAGCAGTAAGTACCAGTAATTTCCTAAATACCAATTCATCAGCTTATAAATTTATAAAGCACCCAACGCAAAACGGCATCAAAGACCAGCATTCCCAAAGCAATCCAGAGAAAAACTTTGAAATACTCTTCATAATTATAATTTTTGGTCACTTTAATATCAGTTTTTTCGAGTGTATTAATATCAGAATAAATCTCCTGAAGCTTATTTTCAGAATCTGCACGATAGTATTTCCCTCCCGTTGTAGAAGCAATTTCTTTCAAGGTATCTTCATCAATAGAAACCGGCATTTCCTGATAAAAAAATCCAAATTCATCTACGTCTACGGGCATAAGAGCATATCCGTTGCTTCCGATCCCGATACAGTAAACTTTTATATCATTTTCTTTCGCAAGAACGGCGGCAAGTTGTGGCGGAAACAATCCGTTGATCTGATTATTCACTCCATCGGTCATCAAGATTACTATTTTGCTTTTTGCCTTGCTTTTCACGAGGTGATTCACAGCAACAGCCAAACCGTCTCCCACAGATGTTCCGTCAACCATTTCTCTCTGATTCAGGTTCTGAATTTCGTTGATGACTGCGTCGTGATCAAAAGTGAGCGGAACTTTCAGAAAAGCTTCCAGCTTATAATTTACAAGACCAAACCTGTCGTTCGGGCGGTTTCTGATAAAGTCAACGGCAATTTTTTTTAAGACCGAATACCGGTCCGGATCAAAATCTTTGGAAAACATGCTCAGAGAAACATCCACAGCGAGCATAATATCAATTCCTTTTGTCTCGTCCCTGTCCTGAGACACAGAAAAGGTTCTGGGTCTTGCCATGGCAATAATCAAGGCAGAAAGGATGATGTATTTTGAAATTTTTAAAAGGAAAAGAACCGGCAGAATACCATTGTTCTGCTCCATACTTTGGGTAGTCGGAACTTTGATTCCCTTTTTCTCTTTCTGGCTTAAATCTCTGAATAAAAGAGGTATAAAAACCACAAAAAGAAGCAAAAACCACGGGCTGTACAATTCCAAATCTACATTAAACATCTTTTCTCAAGTTTTCAAATTCTATATCTTTGGATGAGCGTTTTACGAAATCTCTTATTTCGGCAAAATCTTTCTCCATCATCTGCTGATCGGGAAATGTTTTGGCAAACTTCACCAAATCACCTCTTAAAAATACATCTTCCACTATTTTTTCATTTTCCTGAGAAATTGTATTATTCTGTTTCATCAGAGAAATAAGATCATCTGTAAGTAAAACATCGGCAGGAATGCTGTATTGTCTGGTAATAAACTTCCTTGAAATATCAATTAATTCCACATAAAACAAACGGTAATTTCCTTCTTCGATATACTTTTTCTTTTTTAATGAATCCAGTTCCTTTAATGTTTGGTTGGTGGTTACAACAGGAGAATCTTTACTTTTTCTGCCATACTTTACAAACATTATGATCGCGATAATCAGGGCAATCAATGCTAAAGCTGCCAAAAGGTACCATTTGTACAGCTCCCAATAATCGGTAACTTCTAGCTGAACCTCTTTGTTGCTCATAATATCATTGATCTGATCTTCTTTGTGAGCGGTATTGATGACTTCAATTTCGTAGGGAATGGTTTTCAGGACTTTTTCTCCAACTTTAAACTCAAGTTCAGGGATTTTGAAAGTTCCTTCTTCGTAAACAGCAAATTCAATTTTTCTTTCATAGGAATTAAAATTGCTCCCGATACTGTCTTTTATTTCTTCAATATGAAAAGGCAGAAGTTCATTTTTCTGTGCAGCAGTAACAGGTCTGCTTCCCAGATTATCAATTTTTATTACCAAATGATTAACCTCACCCAAAGCCAGAGTTTTTTTCTCCAGATTAGAAGATAGAAGCTGTGCAAAAGAATTTGCGCAGATTAAAAAAGAGAGTAATAAAAGTACTTTTTTCAATTTAATTTATCATTCAAGGTTAAAGTCAGAATAAGATTAGCAAACATAGCTGCTGATCTATTTTCTCTGAAAATAATTATACAACAATTTAGAATAATCTGTTCCTGTGTTTATATTAAGAAGCTCGGCAGAAGAATTGGCAAAATCTTCTTCAAGCATTTTTATTTTTTGTTTTTGCGCTTCCGCAAAAGTATACCTCCATCTTGCACTGGATGTATTTACCCAAATCTTTTTTCCGGTTTCTGCATCGTTCAGCAGCGCATATCCTACATCGGGAATCTCGTTATCTTTTTCATCATAAATTCTCATTCCTAAAAGCTGATGTTTTTTGGATGCCACACGCAGCGTTTTAGGATCATATTCATCTTCAAAATCGGAAAGCAGGAATACCAGAGATTTTCTTTTGAAAATTCCCATCATATATTCTAAAGCTTTATCAATCTTTGAAACAGCAGGTATATAATCTGCCGTTAAAATATGACTGATGATTGATAAAATATGTTTTCTTCCTTTTTGTGGCGGAATCACTTTATAGACTTTGTCAGCAAAAAGAATTAAACCTACTTTATCATTGTTTCCTGCTGCAGAAAAGCCGAGACTTGCTGCAATTTCTGCGGCATATTCTCTTTTGAGCTGAGTTTTTGTGCCATAATCCATGGATGCAGAAATATCTACCAGAATCATCATCGTAAGTTCCCGCTCTTCTTCCATCACTTTTACAAACGGCTCCCGGAAACGTGCTGTTTTATTCCAGTCGATTCTGCGGATCTCATCACCAAACTGATAAGGGCGAACTTCTGAAAACGTCATTCCCTGTCCTTTAAAAGCACTGTGATACTGTCCCATCAGCGAAGCTTCCGTTTTCCTTCTGGTCCGGATCTCTATCTGCTTTACTTTTTTAATGATGTCTTTTATCTGCATACTCAATTTGAAAATGTGCTAATTTGAGAATTTGAAAATAAAAAGTGAAAAGATAATTTTCAAATTTCCGGATTTTCAAATTTTCAAATTCTGATTACGGTGCTTCTATTTTTGCTAAAATTCTGCTAACAATTTCTTCGGCTGAAATTTCCTCCGCTTCCGCTTCAAAAGTCAGTCCGATTCTGTGTCTTAAAACATCCTGCGCCAAAGCTTTTACGTCTTCAGGAATGACAAATGCTCTTCCCTTCAGGAATGCATACGCTCTGGAAGCAATTGCCAGATTGATTGATGCTCTTGGAGAAGCTCCGAAACTGATGTAATTTTTCAAATCAGAAAGTCCATATTTTTCAGGGAAACGGGTAGCAAAAACCATATCTAAGATATATTTTTCAATTTTTTCATCCAGATAAATCTGATTAACCAAAGATTTTGCTTCCACAATATTCTCAAGAGAAATTACAGGTCTGATTTCCGGCTGATATGAAGTAGAAACCATTCTCATAACCTTTCTTTCGTCCTCAAATTCCGGATAATCTATTTTACATTTCAGCATAAAGCGGTCACTTTGTGCCTCAGGCAAAAGATAAGTTCCTTCCTGATCAATTGGGTTTTGGGTAGCTAAAACCAAAAACGGTTTTGGCAACGGCATTGTTTCGTCCCCTATGGTTACCTGCTTTTCCTGCATTACTTCCAAAAGAGCCGACTGCACTTTTGCAGGAGCACGGTTGATCTCATCTGCTAAAACAAAATTGGCAAAAACAGGACCTTTTTTTATGGAAAAATCGTTGTCTTTGATATTGAAGATCATCGTTCCTACAACATCGGCAGGAAGCAGATCCGGTGTAAACTGTATTCTTGAAAAATCCCCATGAACGGCCTCTGCCAAAGTCTTTATCGCTAAAGTTTTTGCCAGACCCGGAACACCCTCCAAAAGAACGTGACCATTCCCCAAAAGACCGATCAGAAGACGGTCTATCATATATTGCTGCCCTACGATTGCTTTATTGATTTCCTGTCTCAGAAGATTAAAAAAGTAATTTTGCTCTTTCACTTTTTCCGTAAGCTGACGGATGTCTTCTGCTTGATATGAATCTGACATAGTTTAATTTAAAATAATGGGTAAATTTCTGATAAATACTTGCATTAATCAACATAATGAATGCCATTTTTGAGTTAAAGTTTGTTAAAAATCTCGAATATACAGGAATTACAAAGCAACTGTTTAATTTTCACATTTCTACATCTTCTTTTATGTACCAAAGAATAACCCTGTCAAGGTTCTGAATCTTGACAGGGTTTGTTGTGTTTACCCTCCAAATAACATTCATCAATTCCTTTAAAAATATAAAAATTCATTGATAAAATTGAGAGCAGTCGCAACACATAAAGATGGGATTTTGAGTACTATTATGTTGTGTTTACCCTCCAAAATTGAGAGCAGTTACAACTACAACACTTAATGACTATTTAGAAGAACTGTTGTGTTTACCCTCCAAATCGAAGATTCATCAATTCCTTTAAAAACATAAAAATTCATTGATAAAATTGAGAGCAGTCGCAACACACAAAAATTAAGTATCTACTCTGATAGAGTTGTGTTTACCCTCCAAAACTGAGAGCAGTTACAACATCACAATATATATGTTAGAAATCAAGGCGGTTGTGTTTACCCTCCAAAACTGAGAGCAGTTACAACGAAATCCTTTTTTTGAAATTACCAAGGACAGTTGTGTTTACCCTCCAAAACTGAGAGCAATTACAACCTCAATGTTTTTGAGTTGCAAAGTGCTCTTTTTATCGGAGTGTAAAGCCTGTTTTCAGAATCCTGAAAACAAGCAATTTTCTTCATTTTTTTTTACATTTGTCGATGAAAAATTAATCAAATGCAAACTTTCATATTTCTCCTCTTATTTTTTCAAATAAGTTGAAATAATATTCAGCATAAGTTTCATTCTTTTGTCTTTTCCGGATAGATTGGGTAAAAGCATAAACATCCTTATTTGGCAGTTGATTGTGAGCAAATTTATTTCTTATCAATACCAAAAGGGTTACTTTTTGTTCTAATTCTGTGTAAGATCTAAGTGTTTCTTCAGATAATGCGTTAAATTCTTTATCGGAATTTGGTATTTTAAAATTTTCAACATTCAATCCTTTTATCTGTTTTAATAATCCATTGACAATATACTTTTTAAAATTAGGATTTTTATTGCCCTTTATGTCTTCCTGTAAAAGTTCTTCTTTGTTTATCGCCTTATTGTAAATTTCGCTTTCCAAATTTTGCACTTCTTTTAATAAATGATGCTGTCTTATTTTCTCATATTTATCAATTTGTATATCAATTACATTGATAGGCTTTATTGTGTGTTTTTCTTGCCAGTCGTTTGGTAAGTAAGCCATCCAATCGGTAATATCATTGTAAGATAAAAAAACTTTTATACGTTCGTCTTTTTCGTATTTTCTAAAATTGCCAATATCTTTTAGTTTTACTTCTGGAATATTTATTTTATTATTTAGTTGCAGATCAACGGTTTTGTTCCAAAAAAAGTTTTGTTTTCGCTCACCTTCTTTTGATTTTTTTTCATTCTCCAAACGCTGCTCTCTGTTTTGGTATAATTCTGAAAGAGATACATTTTGCAAATCCTGATTAAAAATATCTTTAAAAATGTAGCTTATCATTTTCCAGATTGCCCAATCATTTTTCTTTTGTGTATAAATTTGAGATTGTATTTTCTTTATCTCATTTGGCGTTTTGTCTTTTAATTCTAAAAAATACTCTTCCGTATTGTAGAATTTTTGATATTCGTCAAATTGTTTATAGGCTACAAACCAATTGGCAAAACGGCTTTCATTTCCTTTAATAGTAGTATTTGGAATAACAGTAGGATTACCGTCCATAAAACCACGTTCAATAAAAATAGGATTTGCCAAAGCGGTGTTTATTTTATCATCTAAACTTTTGTTTTGATAGTTACTTTTTCTAAAAAGCTTAAAATATTTTGATAAAAGCATCTCCTTATTTATCGACTCTCCTCTTTCTAGTTTTTCTAAATCAGATAAAAGGTTGTACAATTGTGGTTTCCTCTTTTTCAAATAATATTCGTAAAAATCAAGAAAATTAGGTTTAGAAAAATCTAACATTGGTATTTCCTTTCTATAATCTAGACCATACAAAAGCAGCTTTACATTTTGTTTTTGCGTATCATAATAAGCAATGCTTAATTGTAACTCACGATGATGATAACCTTTCCATTTTTCTTTGAATTCTTTAGGAAAAAAGCGTTTTATATCATTGGCAAGCCAAGTAGCTATTTCTCCTTTTTCAGAATTTTGTAAGATATAATTTCTCTTCTTAGCTGTTTTATTCTTTTGGTAATCAAAATATTCTTTTTTGTTTTCATCTAATTTTTTAATCTTATCATCTGTAATTTTTATTTCCTTTATTAGATCATCAATCATTTTTTTTAAATCAAGATCACTTTCTGTCTTTTTGCGAAAATTTTTAATAATTTTCGACTCTTCTTTTTTATTTTTTATTTCATTAATCTGTTTATAGATTTGATTTTTTATTTTTTTCTCAACGCTTTTCCCATCAATTTTCCCATCTTTAATAATTGGGTTTTTCAAAACTTCAAATATAACAGAATGAATATCATTCATACTCAAATACGCCAAAGGCTGCCCAATTTTTATATTCTCATTTTGTTGCGTTATATCTTCTATTAACGATATTTTTTCTTGGGAAGTATTTTTATTTAAATGCTTTTTGAAAGGTTCTAACAGATTCTCAATATCTGAAAGATAAATTCCTATTTTATTAGCACTTTTCAATTCCTCACTATTCTCCATAGGAAAATGATAACTAGGATTTGGGAAAACTTCCAAATTGGTTTCTAGCTTATCTTCTTCAATTTTGCTAAAAAAGTCATTTTTTAATTGATTCACTTCATTAAGTTTTCCAAAAACAAAAATTTTCTTTTTTATTTCTCTTTCGGTAATCACATTTGCGCTTTCTTTGGGTCGGGAATCTACTAGATAATTTCCTAAATATACTTGAAAACGCAGTGAAGGAAAATTAACAAACTCATCTAAAAAACGAATGGCAAAATAATTAAATTTGTCTTTGTAACGTCGTCTAACAATGGAGTGTATTACTTTTGAGTTTATTGTATTTTCGGTATTTTCTTCGTTATGTTTGTAATATTCGTTCCAATCTTCTATAAAACTATCCTTCAAATCTTTGGATAGATTTTGATACACAACATTTGGAACTTTGCTTACTTCATCAATCATCTGCATGAGTAAAGTTTCTTTTGTAGCACTTTCCGAAGTCTTTATTTTATTTTTTAATCCTTTGTAATGCCAAATAGAATAAATTCTATGTGTAGTCATAAAACGAATGCTGTTTTTCTCTAAAGTCGGCTCTTCGTTTTTAGTTACCTTTCCTTTGTATCCTTTAATGTTAGATTTTAAATCCTCAATTTCTTTTCTGTTCAAAAAACAAGATAACAGAAATATAATTCCGCTGGAAGAAATAGGTAAATCAAAATTTTTATCTCTATAAAAATAATCTCTTTCATTAAAAGCTGTTTTTCTAGAATCTGATAATATTGATTTTTCATTTTTATCATATGTGAAATATTTTATTGCATCGTTGTAAATTGATGCAGTAATTTCTTTTGTTAATCCAATATCGAAACTATTACCGTATTTTCTTGCTTTTTTTATTTTTTTTGAAGTTAAGTTGTCTTTTGTTAGATATTCATCAACTTTTAAATTAAAAATTTTATTAAAATCTTCTTTTAAAGTATTTTTTATCATCTCTTTGGTTTTATCCTCTTTAAGATAGTTTCTCTTAGTATCTAAAACGGTTTTAAATAAAACCTTATCTAGAAAATAAAACATTTTATTATCGATTTCTATTGATTCATGATAAAAGTGAGTATAATAATTTCTCAAATTTTCAATTGCATCTATCATTGATACCAAAATAACCTCAAAATCTTTAATTCGGTCATTTTTAGTTTTGGGTATTAGAATTCCTTTATTGTCTTTTTCATCTTTATTAATTTGATCTATTTCTTTTATGATAGGAAAATAATCAGAAAGTAAAATGACGAACCTTTCATAATCAACTAAAGACACATTTTCTTTTGTATATTTTTCAATTAAAGTTTTTGGACTTGCTCCTTTCTGGGACAGCCTTATACTTACTTCATTAAAAGCTTCTTTTATATTATTATCAGCTAAATTAAAAAATCCACCGAAATAGTGTTTGTCTTCTGTTTTAAAAGGATTGTATTCTTTGCCTATTTCTTGTTTAATGGTTTCCATCATAATTATTTTCTTTTTAGTTTTTTACAAACATAAAAAATAAGAAAACTTTCCCAATTCAAAAATAACTCTGTTAACATTTCTAAAAATTTTCCTTTCCTACTACAAATAATTGTCATTTTCAGTTTATTAAACTAATTTTGGGGATTAAAATTCTGCAAAATGAATTATCATTTTCAAGCGCACAGACAAGTCAGAAAAAACCTCTTAGATATTCTTCAAAATACTTCCCACGAAGATCTTTTGCTGATTCCCGATGGTTTTAACAATAATATTTACTGGAATATTGCCCATACAGTTGCCACACAGCAATTGCTGCATTATTATCTGAGCGGAAATCCTTTTAGAATAGACAAATACTGGATAGAAACTTACAAAAAAGGAACTTTACCTAACCTGAATGTTCAAAAATCCGAAGTGGAAGATCTTGAATTTTTACTGACCGAAACTTCAAAAACTTTAATGAAAGATTTTGACAGCGATTTTTTTTCAGATTATACTCCTTACACGACTAGTTTCGGCATGGATCTGAAAAGCATTCAGGATGCTATTATTTTTAATAACCTCCACGAAAGTCTGCACTTCGGCTATGCGATGGCGCAGAAAAGAGCCGTTTTGGGAGAAAAAATCTAACAATTCAAGGTTCAAAAATTTAAAATTCAAAGTTATGGCGACTATTAAAAAATTCGAAGATTTAGAAATTTGGAAATTATCCCGAGAACTTTGTAATGAAATTTACACCATAATAGAAACAACACCTCTTAAAAATAATTACAGACTTTGTAACCAAATTGACGGTTCTTCAGGTTCAGTAATGGATAATATTGCAGAAGGTTTTGAAAGAAATGGAAATAAAGAATTTGTGCAGTTTCTTTCTATTGCAAAAGCATCTTGTGGAGAAACGAGGTCACAATTATATCGCGTTTTCGATAGAAAATTTATTACCTCTAAAGAATTTGAAATTTTAAAAGAGAAATCTGAAACTTTAAATAAAAAAATTGGTGCTTTTATTAACTACTTAAAAAATTCAGAACTAAAAGGTTCAAAATACAACGAAACTAAACTTTGAATTTTGAACATTAAACTTTAAACCAAATAAATGAAAGACGATTTTATATTTGGGCTTCGTCCCGTACTGGAAGCTATTGAAGCTGGAAAAACTATTGACAAAATATTTGTACAAAACGCATTGCAGGGAGAAATTTATGCAGAACTGAAAGCTATTTTAGCTAAAAATAAAATCCGTCCCAATTACGTTCCTGTAGAAAAACTTAACCGCTTTACAAGAAAAAACCATCAGGGTGTGGTGGCTTTTATATCCGATGTGCAGTTTCACAAAATTGAAGATATTGTTCCTGAATTATTCGAGCAGGGAAAAACTCCTTTCATTCTGATTTTAGACCGATTAACAGATGTAAGAAACTTTGGAGCAATCTGCAGAACTGCTGAATGTGTGGGTATTGATGCCGTAATTATTCCTGAAAAAGGCGGTGCACCCGTTAATTCTGATGCCATAAAAACGTCTGCCGGTGCAATGTACAACATCAAAATCTGTAAAGAACCCAATTTGGCACATATGGTAGATTTCCTGCAGCAAAGTGGGATTTCCGTATTTTCGGCAACAGAAAAAGCCCAAAAGCTTATCTATGATATAGATTTTACCGAACCGTGCGCTATTGTCATGGGAAATGAAGAAACAGGAATCTCTAAGGAAGTTCTGCATCATTCAGACGAAAAAATAAAGCTGCCGATTGAAGGAAAAACCCAGTCTCTGAATGTTTCTGTAGCATGTGGAGCTATTTTGTATGAAGCGATGAGACAGAAACTCACGAAAATTTAATTTTAATCAACATCTACAACCGGTCAGGAAATTTAACTGTAAAAAATACGTCCGGTTTATCAAGAAAAATTTATGAAGAAAATATTTGCATTAGCCATAATTACATTAGCCGTTGTTTCATGTAAAAAAGAAACGGCAACCATCACCAAAGTAGATCCCAAAACCGGTAAAACGATAACGGTAGAAGTTCCTGCCGATTCTGTAAAAGAAGTAAAAGCCGATGCTGCAATCAAAGATTCGGCAGGTATTTTCAAGCAGACTTTTAAACTGGAAAAAGGAAAAACATATCCTTTAACAACTTACCAGAGAGACACCAAAACCATGACCGACCCGGACGGAAAAAGCATGAGCGGAACCAGCGAATCTACAGATGAAATGAGCTTTACGGTAAATGATATTAAAGGAAATGTATACGACATGACCATTAATCTGATTGCAAAAAGAAACTCTCAGTCCGCACAAGGAAAAACAATCGTAGTAGATACCAATCAGCCGATTCCGAAAGATGACAATCTTAAAATGATCTGGAATGTAAATAAAGCACTCACAGGGAATAAACTGAACATGAAAATGGATACCAGCGGAAAGGTAATTTCCATCACAGGATTTGATGCAGTTTATACCAAAATTTCTGATGCACTTAAAAATATTGTGAAAGATGCCAATCAGAGAGCAAGTGTTGTGGCAAGTCTTAAAGAAACTTTCAACGAAAAAGTGCTGAAAGATCAGTTTGAAAAAAATCTGTCTATACTTCCCAAAAAAGGAGTGAAAATTGGCGATAAATGGAATACGTCAGAAAGTGCTGATGAAGCAGGAAAAGTAAAAGTTACTTCAAACTATACTCTGAAAAGCGTAGGCAACGGAATTGCCGAGATTTCTATTACCGGAGGTATTCCTAAAAAAACAGAAAAGCAAAGTCAGAACGGCATCAACCACAGCATGAGCAGCGAGCTTGAGCAAAACGGAACGATAAAGTTTGACCAAAATACAGGATGGATCCACAACCAGAACATCAGTGTAAAAACTACTCAGGTAGAAACCATTTCAGACGGTAAAGAATCTAAATCTATGAAAAGTGTCTCCAACTCTTCTGTAATGGTAAATCCTTCTTCTAAATAAATACAACAGTCTGAGGTTCAATTTTATGTTTAATTGAACCTCAGCTTTAAAACCGAACATTAAAGTAATAAGGTTATGAAATCGCCCAAAAGAATTTATATTAAATTATAATACAAAAAGGCGATAACTTATGATCTGAAAAAACAATAAATATCTATCTATGAAATTTATTTTTGAGTTAATTCTCGCAACAATAATTATTTTCTTTGTCTGGAATATTTTAAAAAGAATGTTTTTTAAATCTTTTTACAAATACACAGGTTTCAGACCGCAAAATAATCAGCAGGAAGAAAAGAAAAGCTCAAAACCGAATATTGAACAGAAAGTGAAATGGGATGCAGAAACCGTTGACTATGAAGAGGTAAAAGAGAAAAAATAATTTAAAAAGATTGAAAATTAATCTACCTAATGACCAAAATGGCAAAAAATAAAAACTTAATCTACGTTGCAGCTTCACTGGTTGTATTCTTATTATTGGGATTTTTATATTCTACTCCTGTATTTACGGGAAAACAGCTTTTTCAGCATGATATTGTACAATATCGCGGAGGTGCTAAAGAACTTATCGACTACAGAAATAACTTCGATAAAGAAACTTATTGGAGCAACTCAATGTTTGGAGGCATGCCCACTTACCAGATGGGGAGCCGGTTTGAGGGAGATATTATCAAAAAAATCGACAGCTATCTCAACATTTTGCCAAGACCGGTTAATTATCTATTTCTTTTGTTTTCAGGTTTTTTTCTTCTGGGAATGGTTGCTGTACGAAACTGGAAATATGCCCTTTTGGGAGCCACATTTTTCGGTCTTTCCACTTATTTTTACATTATTATTGCAGCCGGACATAATGGGAAAGTAAATACCATAGAATATTTTGCTCCGCTTTTGGCTGGAATTTTACTCGTTTATATCAGAAAAAAATACATTCTGGGATTCATTGTCACTACCCTTTTCTTCGGATTGCAGGTGGCGGCAAACCATCCGCAAATGACGTATTACCTTTTTCTAGGATTAGGATTTCTATTTATTTCCGAATTGGTAAGAGCCATTCAGAAGAAAGTTCCGATGAAACATTTTCTGATTTCGTCAGGAATTGTTGCGGCATCATTGGCAATCGGAGTCGGGATGAATTCTCAGAGAATTATGGCAAACTCCGAATACATCAAAGAAACAGTAAGAGGAAAACAGATTCTCAATACCGAAACCAACACAGCAGGAAATACCGGAATGGATAAAGAAAGTATTCTGATGTGGAGCTACGGAAAACTGGAGACGCTGAATCTTTTTATCCCAAGACTGATGGGAGGCGGAAGCCAGGAACCGGAAGGAAAAGAAATGATGGAAAATGTACAGCAGCTTGTACAGGAAAACGTAAGTTCTCAGGCAGAATATGAAAGAATTGCCAAAGGTTTCGGAAGCCTTACTTATTGGGGAGATCAGCCGGGAACTTCAGGTCCTGCTTATCAGGGAGCCGTTGTCTGCTTTCTGGCTCTTTTAGGATTCTTTTTTGCTCCGAAAAAATACCGCTACTGGATTTTAGGTGCTACTATTTTAACGATTTTATTAGCATGGGGAAGCAACTTTATGTTCCTTTCTGATTTCTTTATTGAATATGTTCCGTTTTACAGCAAATTCAGGGCGCCTTCTTCTATTCTGGTTGTTGTGGAATTATTATTCCCTTTAATTGCAATTGTAGGATTATACAGATTTTTCAAGAGTGAAAATCTTGATGAAAATTATAAAAAGAAAATACTTACCTATGTTGGAGGAAGCACTTTGGCTCTAACACTTATATTGATCCTTTTTGGAAAATCACTTTTAGGATTTGCTACCGATAACGAAAAAACCTACTTACCTCCTTTCTTATTAGATTATTTGGTTGATACAAGATTTGGAATGTTCCGAACTGATGCCATCAAAGCCTTATTATATGTAGGAATTACTGCAGCGGTTCTATTCTTTGCTTTAAAAGAAAAATTAAATCAGAATATTGCACTTATCATTATCGGAGCAGTAAGTTTGTTTGATCTTTGGACGGTGAACAAACGTTATCTGAATGATGATAATTACGTTGACAAAATTTTTGCTGAAAACCCTTTTCAGACTGAAGGTTCAGAGTATCTTGCTGAAAAAGTGGGGGATAACGCCAATCTGCAGTCGATCTTAGCAAGCATTCCAACCAACAAAGCGCTGGAAACTATTGCCGAAAAAGATAAAAAACATTACAGAATTTACAATCAGGTTTTAGGGGTAACCAGCGAAACCAATACTTCATATTTTAAATCTTCAGTAGGCGGTTATCATGCAGTGAGACTGAGAAGGTTTGATGATGTAATGAACAGATATATTTCTAATGTTGACAGCATCAAAACACCAAAAATCCTCAATCTTCTCAACACAAAATACATGATTTTTGGTGATCCTTCACAACCACAGGTCGTTCCTAATCCAAATGCCAACGGAAATGCATGGTTTGTAAGTGATCTGAAATTTGCAGGTACACCAGATGAAGAAATAAAATTAATCGGAGAGATTGACACTAAAAAAACGGCAATAATCAATGCTGATGATAAAGCCTATTTTAATGGTAAAAATGTACAGCAAGACTCTACTGCTTCGATCAATCTCACAAAATACGAACCGAACGAATTAGAATTCAAATCGCAGTCTAAAACCGGGCAATTGGCTGTTTTCTCAGAGGTATATTATCCTCATGGCTGGAAAGTTTTTATAGATGAAAAGGAAGTTTCTTACATTAAATCAGATTATTTTTTACGTGCGGTGTACGTTCCTGCCGGAACTCACAATATCAAAATGATTTTTGAGCCGGAAGTTATCGAAAAAGGAAAATGGATTTCTCTGATTTGTTTCGCACTATTTATCGGTTTAAGTGCTTTCGGAATTTTCTGGTTGAATAAAAATAAGAAAAAAGAGACACAATTTAAAGAAGAAGTTTAAATTCTGTACTGCCATTCTTCATTCAGTTTCATTTCATTCAGAATGACAAAAGACGCAGGATTTATATTAAAATTCATGGAAGATAAAAAAATTCTTATCATTACTTATTATTGGCCTCCTGCGGGAGGACCCGGCGTTCAGCGATGGCTCAAGTTTGCAAAATACCTTCCTGATTTTGGCTGGAAACCTATTATTTACACCCCGGAAAATCCAAGCTATCCTTTATTGGATGAAAGTCTGGTGAAAGATATTCCTAAAGATTTAGAAATTGTAAAAACAAAAATATGGGAGCCTTATCAGCTTGCAGAAAAACTGAATAAAAGCAATAAAAAATTCAAAGCCGGACAATTTGATGTAGGAGCAAATCAAAGCTGGAAATCTAAACTTTCAATCTGGGTGAGAGGAAATTTTTTTATTCCTGATGCAAGAGTTTTCTGGGTAAAACCTTCTACGGAATTTCTTGAAAAATATCTGAAAGAGAATCAGATAGACACAGTTGTTACTTCAGGACCACCCCACTCTATGCATCTGATTGGTTTAAATCTAAAAAAGAAATTTCCTGAATTAAAATGGGTTGCTGATTTTCGTGATCCATGGACTGAAATTTCTTACTACAAACATTTAAAACTGACCAACAGATCTGATAAAAAGCATCGTTTTCTGGAAAGTGAAGTTTTTAAAAATGCAGATATTACTTTGGCAACAAGTTATACTGATGCAGAAAACTTTCGGAAAAACGGAGCCAATGCGGTCTGCATTACCAACGGATTTGATGAAGCAGATTCAAAACCTGAAACTCTGAACCTTCCAGAAACTCATGCTAAATTCACCATCAGCTATATCGGTGTTTTGGAACAATTGAGAAATCCTGAAAATCTTTGGAAAGCATTAGAAAATTTAGTACAAAAAAATTCAGATTTTGCTGAAAATTTCAGCTTAAAATTTGTTGGAAGAATTGATGACAAGATTTTAAATACGATTGAAAACTCCACACTGAAAAATCATATTCTGAACCTGGGCTACGTTTCACATGATAAAGCAGTGGTAGAAATGACAAAATCATCACTTCTCCTCATTACTAATTTTCCGGGTGAAACTTCTAAAGGAATAATTCCGGGTAAAATTTTTGAATATTTAGCGACAGGAAAACAGATTATTTCTTTTGGACCAAAAGAAGCAGATGTTTCCAAAATTTTAAATGAAACAAAAGCGGGAAGACATTTCAGTTATCATGATTCTGAAGAAATTGAAGATTTTATTTTAAACCGATTTGAATTGTGGAAAGACGGAGATCTTTCACAAAGCACTCAAAATATTGAACAGTTTTCAAGAAGAAATTTAACGAAACAGTTAGTAGAAATATTAGATAAAAACCTGCATTAAATTCCGTGCAACAATAAATTATATAATTTGACACCTTTAATACTGAATGACAATTTTTATATCGTCCATTCATCATTAATCACAGCAACCAGATAATACTTGCCTTCAATTTCCTCGAAAACAAAACGCAGTGAGTTCCAATCCATACCGCTGTATTTTTCCGAACCTGCAACGTAATTCTCTGTGAAATCGGCATCAGGATAAATTTCTTTAAGATTATTCAGAGAATTTCCGCTTCCCTGAAATGTATTGAGTGAGTATTTTGCTTTTGTAAAGTCTTTTTTAAAGACCCATTTTTTAAAATAATGATCAATTGCCGCTCGATAAATTTCTCCCGTTCCATCACGGCTTCCCCAGGTAAATATAGTTTTTGAAGGAAAGTATTTCTGAAAATCTGCTTTGGAAAAATGCTTGTCTTCATTTCTGTTCACAAAAGCGTACATAGAAAATCTTACTCCTTTTTCCGGATGAATAAAATCTGAAAAGGTTCCATAATTACCCAGCTTGATTGCCTGAAGCAAATCATTATTCATCTTCTTTAATATCACTTCTTTAGAAAATGATTTCTGATTAGTTTCTGTTTTTTCTTCAGCCTTTTTGACTGTATCAGAAAAAACCGGAGGATTTTCGCTTACTTTTTTTTCACATGAAATAAAAAAAATCATCATAAATATGACAAAAAAATGTTTCATAACTAAAAAATTTATCCGATAAAATCAAAACTAATGCCGAGTTGCTCTAAAGATTTTGCAGATTGACCACCGGGAATTTTTGATTTTGTAAATTTGTGTAATGGAAATTGTAGACATTCTCATCATCGGAGCCGGACCCATCGGGCTGAATTGTGCTTTGGAAGCTGAAAAGAAAAATCTCACCTATGTAATTATAGAAAAAGGAACAATCGTAAACTCATTATACAATTATCCTCTTTATATGAAGTTTTTTTCTACTGCCGATAAGCTCGAAATAGCAGAAATTCCTTTTATTTCAGCAGCTCCAAAACCCGGAAGACAGGAAGCACTGGAATATTATCAGGGAATTGCAAGACAGAAAGATCTCAACATCAGGCTTTACGAAAAAGTGGTACAAGTCTCAAAAAAAGAAGAAACTTTTCATATAGAGACTTCAAAATCTAAGTATTTTGCCAAAAACGTGATTATTGCGACCGGATTTTATGATATTCCGAATTTAATGAATATTCCGGGAGAACAACTTCCGAAGGTAAAACATTACTACACTGAGCCTTATCCTTATGCGAGACAAAAAGTTGCAGTTGTAGGATCAAGCAATTCTTCTGTAGATGCTGCTTTGGAAACTTATAGAAAAGGTGCAGACGTAACCATGATCATTCGCAACTCGACAATTTCTGACAATGTAAAATATTGGGTAAGACCAGACATTGAAAACAGAATTGCAGAAGGATCTATTAAGGCTTTCTTTAATGCTGAATTAATTGAAATTAAAGAAAATTCTGTTATTTTTAAAGATGAAACCGGAGCTATTAACGAAATTGAAAATGACTTCGTTCTCGCCATGACAGGGTATCTTCCCGATTTTGATTTTCTGAAAAACTCAGGAATTGAGCTGAATGGCGAATGTCTAAACCCTACATACAATTCTGAAACGATGGAAACCAATATCGCTGATCTGTATTTAGCAGGCGTTGTCTGTGGTGGAAAAGACACCCATTTGTGGTTTATAGAAAACTCCAGAATTCATGCAGAAATGATCGTAAACAATATTCTTACAAAACAGTCCTTTTAAAAATCAACTTTCGCTCCCAAAACAAAATTTCTTTTGGCTGCAGGATTGTAATAACGGTTTCCAAAAGCATTAATATCAAAACCTAAAACAAAATCTTCATTATATAAATTTTGAATCTGAAGATATAAGTTAACTTTAGTTTTCTCAAAATTCAACGGAAATCTGCACTGGATATTTGCAATCAAATTAGATTCTGACCAGACAGAGTTGGCATCATTTAAAGGTATTTTTGAAGTATAAAAATGAGAATAATCAATATTCAGTTTTTTAAAAAAAGTAAAATTAAGCAAACTGTTGATAGCAGTTGCGGGAACTCCGGTCAAATCATTTCCTGAAAAATCATTTTCATTGTCCTGATAATTTTTAAACTTAAAATCATAAAAGCTTCCTGAAAATCTAAATTTAAAATGGCTGAAAAAATCATTTTTAAGACTGAAATTCTTAGATTCCAATAAAAATTCAACACCTTTCTGCACCGTCTCGCCCGAATTAACGAAGTATTCCTGTCCGGATTCATTTTGCCTTCTCACAATGGCATCATTCAGCCTGAAATCAAAATAACTTCCTTCTGCAAACAGAAAATTTCCTAATTGTTTTCTGATCCCGATTTCTTTATTCCAACCAAATTCAGGACTCAGATTTTGATTGAACTCCTGATTAGAAGACCTTATTTCTTCATTCGTTGGTGCAGAATTACCCTTCCCTATTTTACCGCGAACTGAAAATCCTTTTGTAAATGCGTAGGTTACTCCAAAATTTGGGAGCCATTGATTTCTAAATTTTACATTGCCCGATTCAGCTTCCGGAAATGATCTTTGCCATTGATAAGAATTGGAATTGAGGCTTAAAGAAATGTCGGTAAACAATTTATCCTGCACATTCAGCCTTTGAGAGATAAAATAAAATCCGGAAGCATTTTTAATCTGATCAAAATTTTGTGGATTCCCTTCAATTCCTTTGTTATTGTCGTAATTTTTAACAAATATATCGTTTATTCCGCCTTCAAAACCCAATCGGTAGCTTAAAGAAAGTGCATCCCAGTTTTTCTCATAATTAAAATGTGTCCGTAATGCCAGATTTTTTTCAAATCGGTTTTCAAAATTGGTAATAAACGGATTTTCAAAATCTACATACGAACCCTGAACGAGGATGAAATGCGAAAAGTTCTGATTAAAATTAAATTCATTTGAAAGTCCAGCCAAAATCATTTTGTTTCTGATTCCTGCATTTTGTTCTTGTACACCGGGAAGAACTGCCGTTTTAGGTCTTGCCTGCTTTCTGTTGGCTTCCATCTGCTGCAAAGTTAATCCGCCCGGAGTCTGATAATTAAGATCTGAGAACATAACCATTGCTTTTAAAATACCTTTTTCAGAATATTGAAAATTATCTTTTATAAAAATCTGCTTTCTTCTGACTGAAGACTGATCTCTGTAAGAATCTGTCTGATAATAATTTTGAAAAATTTCAAAAAAGTGTTTCCCTGCATGTCTGGAAAAAACAGCACTTTGGTTAAATGTTCCATAGCTTCCAATCGCAGAATTTACGGAAAGACTTTCCGATTTTTTAGTATTTAGAATTATTGTTCCGCCTGTCACGGCTCCGTAATCACCACTTTCCGGACCTTTAAATATCTCCATTCCCTCAATCAGCTCAGGCGAAATAATATTGAAATAAGTATTCCCGGAAGCATCTGATAAGATAAAATCGTCAAGATAAACTTTTACATTCCTTACTCCGAAAGGAGATCGTAAAGTACTTCCCCGAAGAGAAATACGGTAACTTCCCGGCGAACGCTCTTCCATTCTTGCACCGGGAATCTGATTGACAGACTCCAGCAAACGTTCTGGTGTATTCTGATTGAGAAGATTTTTAGTGATTACTGAAACAGATTTTGTTGAATTGACTAGTTTACCCGGCTTCTTATAAGCATCTATCGTAACTTCAGAAATTACCGCAGCAGAATCTGTCTCCTGACAAAATAAAAACGGGCTGCAAAATGCAGTCAGGAGCAAGTAAAGTTTTTTCATGAAAATAGTCTTAGCAAAAAGTATTCTCTTATGTGAAAAAGACAAAATTTATTCAACATATTATTGATTGGAAGGAACACAAACCTTTAAAAATTGTTTTTATTTTTGCTATAGTCATTTCTACAAAAAATAATAAAAATATTGTATAAGGTATTGGTTAACAGAAAAATTTGTTTTATTTTTGCAGTCTGTTATTCAACCTCTGACGAAGAACGTGTAAGTTGCTTAGCTTTAACATTTTATTTTAATTAATAATGGATTTATTAAAGTACGTACAAGACAAGTACATCGCTAAAAAAGAATTCCCTGAATTCAAAGCAGGAGACACAATTACTGTGTATTACGAAATTAAAGAAGGACAAAAAACAAGAACTCAGTTCTTTAAAGGAACAGTTATCCAATTGAGAGGTACTGGTTCTACAAAAACTTTCACCATCAGAAAAATGTCTGGTGATGTAGGTGTAGAAAGAGTTTTCCCTATCAACATGCCAGCTTTGCAAAAAATTGAAGTTGACAGAAGAGGTAAAGTTAGAAGATCAAGAATCTACTACTTCAGAGACCTTAGAGGTAAAAAAGCGAGAATTAAAGACGTTCCTTACAAGAAATAATTCAGACAACAACACATACGAAGAGAGGCTTTCTACATTAGAAAGCCTCTTTTTTATAAATGATTTTTTCACATTTTCATAAAATAAATCATATTTAAACTTTTACAAATCTGCTTACAAAAAGAGAAGCCACCAATTGTCCGACTGCATTGAGAACAGTTGCGAGAGGATCTACCAATGTTCCTATTATCATCACAGCAGGAATTGCTTCCTGTGGTAACTGATAAACCGAAATCATCAACATTTCCCCAATGTATCCTCCATTTGGAATACCACCTGCAACAACACTCACAAAAACAGTGATTCCCAAAGCCAAAAGCAAATTCACAGGGTCAAAAAAGTCTCTGCCAATAATCAAAAAAGCAATATAAATTTTAATAATAGAAGACATTGACGACCCATTTTTATGCAATGTTGTTCCGATAGGAATGACAATATTGGAAATCTGATCCGGAATTTTCATATAAGAAGCTGACTGCAAATTCGCAGGCATTGTTGCAAAACTGCTGCATGTGCTCAAAGCAGTGAGAGAAGGGTAAGCTGCATGAGCCCAAAAGCTTTTAAATCCGTTCTGACCTTTTGCCATGAATGCATACAAAGAAAAAAAGACGAAAAAATAAACAATTCCTGCAATATAATACAATCCCAGAGGTTTAGCATAAAATCCGAAAAGCTGTGGTCCCAAAGTGGCAACCTGATATGCAAAATATGCTCCCAAGCCAACGGGCGCTACTTTCATGATTAACAACAACAACTCTTTCATTACTTCATATCCTGAAGCAATAAATGCTCTGAAATGATGTCCTTTTTCACCTGCCTTTCGTGCTGAAAAACCTGTCATAAAAGCGAAGATCAACAAAGCCAGCATATTTTGCCGTGAAAAAAGCTGAGTAAATTCTCCTACAGTAAAAAATCCGACAATCCTATTTCCCCAAGTGTCATTACTTACAGCCTCCTCTACAATTTCATGGCTTCCTGAAACTCCCGAAACAGGAAAAAGATATACAACGCAAATTGTAAATACTGCTGCCGTTAAAATAAAAAACAGGAAAGTAAAGGACATTGTAAGCATTATTTTCCCGAATTTTGACTGCTGCTCAAGAGAAGCAATAGAATTGGAAACTGCAAAAAATACCAGCGGAACAACGCTTACAAAAAGCAGATTCAGAAAAATATCACCTAAAGGCTTTATATAATCAACAATATCCGGCATCAACATCCCAATGATGCTTCCCACCGTAATTCCTAAGAGTAAAAGTAAAATTCCGGAATAGTTTTTAAGGATCTGGCTCATAACCGAATTTTAATCAAAGATAGAGTAATTTAAATATATCATAGTACAAAATATGTAACCCGAAAACAAATATTCATTGTTACCAACTATTGTTTATGGCTCAAAATAGATTTTTTCTTTTAGCTTTGCATCAGAATTAATCATCATGAGTGAAGAAAGACTAATTGTTTTACGACCTAAAAGAGAAGATTTTGAGAAAATCTATTTCGGAGGCAATCAGGGGAGTTTGTTTTTTTCTCCTACAACTAGAGGAAAAACAATTACAACAATTGTTGTGGCAGCAATCTTACTGATTGTTTTTGTTTTCCGTAACGATTTCACCAAAGAAAAAGCAGGAATATTATATTTTGTGAGTTTTCTTTTCCTTCTTTGTGCCGTTTTTCTTTCTGTAAGCATCAATAAAGTTTCCCGATGGAGAAAACAGGTAAATGCATATCTTTTAAAAATTGAAAATTGTAAAACGTATGAAATAAGATTTGATGAAAATTTTTTCACCGTAAACATCAACGGTGAGAAAGAAACCAGTGAATGGAAAGACTTTCAATATTTCGACAGCAATCAGGAGTGTATTTTGGTTGAAGGGAAATACAGCTATATGTTCCCGAAAAAATCTATGACCGACAAAGATTACCAACTGCTAAAAAGAACTCTGAAAGAATCTATTCAGTCCTGATATTTTTATTTGATCTAAATTTATCTTCCTGTAACAGAAAACAATAATTTACAATAGAAAATGGTAATGCTGCTGCAAGATAGGTAACATTTAAAAACTCAACTGCTGTATTTCTCAGAATTTGCTCTATAATATGTGATGCCATAACAGCAAATATAATGATTGAAGACCACAAAAAAACATGCCTTATTTCTTTAAGCACAAATGATAAAAAAACTGTAATAAAAAGAAAGAATAATACTACAGCGGAATTCAGCTGTCCCTGCATTGCTAGAGGATTGTAAGCCAATACTTCATCAATACTTTCTGCCGGAAGAATTACGGTAGACATCAGAAAAGCAACTGTCAAAAAGAAAGTAGCAGAAAATTTGATTTTTTCATTCCAAGTGGAAACAAAAAACGGGCGGCATAAAAATAAAACTAACGGCAAAATCACAACACTTCTGGTTAAACATAACACCCCTACAATTAATCCCAAAATAATTGGTTTTTGAAAATAATTCGTTCTATAGTTCTGATGCCAATATAAAATAAAAAACGAAGTGATTATAAATAAGGAAATAAAATCGCTTTTGCAAACGGCTTCATAAATGTACGATAAAGAAAGAAAAAGCAAAAAAATTCCCATCATACGTATTTTACCTGAATGGAATTCCCTTTTTACAATCCAGCCAAATAAAATCATCGCAGCAGCCTGCATATAGCCAACATTTCCCAAAAGATAAAACAAAAGCATCAGTAAGAGTTGGCCAGGAAGGTAAGACGGTATATTTCCCATGAAATTTTTGGTTGCATAGATATATTTCCCATGAAGCCAATAATCAAGCGAATATTCTACAGTCTGCCATCTGTCTATTTTTAAAGAATAAGGATCTGTAATCAGGTGGGAAAGTAAAAGATAAAAAATACCACTAAAAACAATTAAAAGATTGATAGTCTTAGTATTAATCTTCAGTGATTTATTAAAATAACGGTCACTATAAAACAAGATTATATGCAAAGCCACAAAAACAGCTGTTAATAAAAATGGATGAATGAAATTTTGACGGATACCATATTTTACCAGAAACAAGAAATTGATGATAAAATAAATTGTAAAGACAATGATTTTCATCACTTTCTTATTATCCGAAAACTGTAAAATTCTTGTTTTCATTTACTTATAAAAAACAAATATTACTGAAAAATTCTTTTGGCATTCTCGGTTGTAATCATGCTGATTTCATAAAAATCTTTGTTGTAGATATTTACCAGTTTTCCCACAATCAGATCAAGATATGAACTTTCGTTTCTCTTACCTCTGTGCGGAACCGGAGCCAGATAAGGTGAATCGGTTTCCAAAACAATTTTTTCTAAAGGAATCTCATGTAAAAACTGATCAATCTTCCCATTTTTAAAAGTAACAACTCCACCAATTCCCAATAAAAAATTTAAATCTAGTGCATGTTTTGCTTGATCTGCATTTCCAGAGAAACAATGGAAAATTCCTCTAAGTTTAGGATGCTTTTTTCTTTCTAAAACTTCAAATGTCTCATCAAAACTTTCTCTGGTATGAATGACAATCGGCAAGTCTTTTTCAATTGCCCAGTCAATCTGCTGTTCAAAAGCTTTTATCTGAATGTCTAAAGTACTTTTATCCCAATATAAATCAATTCCAATTTCTCCAATAGCAGGAAAGTTTCTCTGATCCAGATAATTTTTTACAATTTCAAGTTCTTTTTCCCACGATTCCGGTTTTACATAACAAGGATGTAATCCCATCATTGAAAAAACGTTTTCAGGATATTCGCTTTCAAGCTGAAGCATTTTATCATGTGATTCGGAATCAATTGCCGGAAGATAAAACGCTGTAACTCCCTTTTCTAAAGCTCTCTGAATTGTTTCTTTTCTGTCATTATCAAATTCTTCAGAGTATAAATGTGTATGTGTATCAATCATTTTTATAATTTTAACAGGTCTTCGTAAGGATGTTCCAAATTCAGTAACATTCCGAAAGCGGGTTCCGTTTTTACTCCCTGTTTTTTTAATTCTATTATTTTCTGCTTAAAATTCTCACCTTTCTCCTGCAATATTTTATATTCTGCGATCATGTGGCGGTAAGCATTCTGTTCTTTTACAGGTTTGTTTTGTCCGAAAATTTCTATAGGAAATTCATCAAGTGTAAAATTTACTGTAATGCACTTTTCACCATATAAAATCGGATAATCAATCTTAACATCATTTTCGTTCAGAATTATTTTATTCAAAGAAAGATCCTCTAAAAAATTTTCTTCAAATTCTACATCAACTTCACAAATAATATCCAGATCACTTCCATCAACATCAATTTCTATTGGGATTGTTCCTGCTAAAATGGGCGAATAAGATTTCAATTTCCTGAAAATATGATATTTAGTTAAAACTTCATAAGCTCTTTTTTGCTTTTCGTTTCCGGTTATCAGATAATCAATATTCGTGAAATCAATCATTTGGAAATACTTTGTGCTTTACTTTTTTTCTTTGAGCTTCAATTCTAAGATGTAATTTTTCTCTGAATTCTATATATTTCGGATCTTTTTCGTCATCACTCTGATGTTCAAGAGCTTTTACAATCTTAAAATTTTCTTTGATAAAATCTTTTGTTTCTGTTGAAAAATAAGCCGAGCCAAATTTATCAAATATATAATTGACTGCCTGAGAATTAGGATGGATCATATCATCCTTATAAAATCTGTAATCCCGCAAATCATCCATCAAAATCTCATAAACAGGGAGATAATGGCAATCGTCAAACTCATTAGCCACTTCATGGACTGCCGCAATCAATTTCGATTTGCTCAATTGGTTTTCAATCATTCCGTCTTTGGTATGACGCACGGGGGAAACGGTAAACAAAATCTGAAGCTGATCTTTACAGATATCTTTCAGATTAATAATTGTATCATAAATAGAATCAGATATTTCCTGTTGGGTCAAAAGTCTTTTATTGAAAAATTTTGAAGGGATTTTATGACAATTGGCAACCAGTTTTTCTTTAGGCTCAAATTCGTAAATATAAGAAGTTCCGTAAGTAATAATTACCCATTCTGCCTGCTGCAGAAAAAGATTTCCCTGTTCTATTCCTGAATTTATCTTTTGTAAAGTCTGATGAATATATCTTGTATCAAAACTGGTGTGATGATCCAGAGAAATATATTTTTCATCATAAACGATCAGCTCATCCTCCCTGTAAAACTCCGAATCATGAAGTCTTTTAACGGCATTATTAATAGAAAACGGATTGAAAATCGTTCCAAAAGGATTATTCATACTTTGAAGCTGACCTTTCGCCAATAAATCTGACATTTCAGAAGCAAAACAAGATCCTATTGAAAATATTCTATCCTCAACTTCTATTTTTCTTTCAGATTCGTAAATATCAACTTCTGTACGGAATTTCATTCATTAAACTTGAGAATTATAAATTAACTCTCCCTTCTCAAAAGATAATTTGCAAGTTCTATAAATGGCTTTTTCTTTTCTTCGGGAACATCAATTTTAGAAAGATAGCTTTGTCCTATCTCATTATGTTTTTCAATCAGGCGCAACGCTTTCTCATCAACTTTTGTTCTTCTGAAAATCTTTTCCACCCCATAAACCTTATCAATATTATCCGTTTTCTTAGAATACCAGTAATCCAGCTCTTTACGTTCTTCATCCGTTCCGTGCTCTCTTGCCAGCAGATACAGTACAGTTTTTTTATTTTCGTAAATATCGCCTGCGTGTTTTTTACCAAACTGAGCCTGATCTCCGAATACATCCAGATAATCGTCCATAATCTGAAATGCAATTCCGATGTGCTTTCCGAAGTTGAAAATCGCTTTGGCATCTTTGAACTGAGCTTTGGCAATCATAGCACCAATTTCAAAGGATGATGCACTCAGTACTCCTGTTTTGTATGTAATCATTCGGATATAATCATCAAAAGTTACATTTTCCTGAGTTTCAAAATTGATATCGTATTGCTGTCCTTCGCACAAAAGCAATCCGGTATGGGTAAAAATCCGGATACAGGCTTTGAAAATTTCGGGCTCAAGATCTTCAAAAAACTTGTATGCTTTCAGCATCAACCCATCTCCTGAAAGAATCCCGGTATTGATACCGTGAAGAGTATGAATGGTTGGTTTGTTTCTTCTGAGTGGAGCTTCATCCATAATATCATCATGAATGAGCGTAAAATTATGGAAAAACTCTATCGCCAGCGCTGGCTTTATCGCCATTTTCTGATCACCATTGAATAAATCACAAGCCATTAAAACCATAATCGGACGAAGTCTCTTGCCGCCGTGAGAAATGATGTAGTTCATCGGTTCATACAATTCAGTCGGCTTATCCTTAAAGGTATATTTATTAATAGCGTCAGCAACAATCTGCTGGTATCGGTCTAAAAATTCCATAAAATCTAATAGTTTCAACAAAAATACAATTTTCTGAGGGGTTATAAAACAAAAAACTTTGCCTGTACAGACAAAGTTTAGTTATTTAAATTAAGATATTTTTACTCTTTAATGAATTTCAGATGAACATCTGATAATGATATAAAATAAATTCCTTTTTCCAATGAAGATACATCTACCTTATTTAGAGTTTTCCCTTTCATAATCAATCTTCCGTCTGCTGTATAAATTGCAAATTCTGTTTCTTTTTTAAGACCTGAAACAAATAACTCATTTTTAGCAGGATTAGGATATATATTGAAATTATTACTAATTAATTCGGAAGTATTAAGGCTGCTGTCCTGCGTTACAGTAGAATTTCTATCAAGAATCTGGTATTCATAATTAAACTGAACACTTGCTACCGGAAAACTGATAGTTTCTGTAAAATATTGATTGTTTGAAGTGTTATTTAAAGCAAAATAAGCAATCTGTCCGCCTGTTCCTGTCACCTTTATCGGTAAAGGCATTTCGAAAAAACCTACTGAAGAATGACTTTGAGTTTGTGAAGCCTTAAACGTCAGCTGATTTCCCACCTGTTTCCAACGTATATCATAAGTAGGATACCCCTGACCGTAAACCCAATCATTAAAAAATTCTGTAAAATTCTTACCTGTGGATTGGAGTAAAGAGGCGTTAAGATCTGCTGTTCTTGCATAGCTGTACGCCAGATTGGGTCTTGCATGATAATCTTTTATTGCCTGATAAAAAACAGTATCTCCCAAAATCCATTTCATCATCCTTACAATGTACCCTCCTTTAGAATAAGAAAGCCTGCTGCTGAAAATCGCATTAATATTTGCCAGATTTGCATCAGCAACATAAACACTTCCTCCCGCAGAGCTTGTGATATAATTTTTTTCGCTGAGCAGATAATTCAGAAATTGTGCATTGGTCATTAAAAGCTTTTCATTCGCCAGATGTTCTCCAAATGTTGCAAAACCTTCATTGAGCCAGATATCGTTCCATGCACCACAGGTAACCTTGTCACCAAACCACTGATGCGCCAGTTCATGAGCAATCAGCGATCTGCTCCAGCCTCCCATGGAAGACATCGTCTGATGCTCCATTCCGCCTCCTGCCTGAAATTCCATATGACCATACTTCTCATTTCTGAAAGGATAAGTTCCGAAATAAGTTTCAAAAGTATTCATCAGTGTTTTCGTCCACTCAATATTATTCATGCTTGTAGTGTTGGAAAAAGTAGACGGAAAAACATAATTTACGAACGGAAACGGAGGATTGCCAATGGTGTCATTCATCTTAATAAAATTAGTGATTGACAAGGCGATTAAATAAGCAGTTGTGGGATACTGAGTTCGCCAGAATGTAAGCTTCTGTCCGTTTCCTAAAATAGATTCCGAAACAAGTCTTCCATTAGCCGCAACACTATATTGTGGAGGAGTAGTCACCTTTATGTCAAATTTTTCAATCTTGTCGTTAAGACTTTGTTTTGTGGGAAACCAATCCTGCGCACCGTAAGGTTGATTGAGTGTTGACAGAACCGAATTACCACCCTGAGTTCCGTTAAAAAATGCATTATTGGACGAGAACGGACTGCCGGAATAATGAATCGTAAGAGAATCCAACACATTAGCAGGAAGAGATGATGTAAAATCTATTTTTAATTCTCTGGTTGAAAGCTGTTGAAAATTCAGATTCTGACCATGAAAAACCACCTGAGAAACCGGCATATTATTGTTGAGGTCAAAATAAATATTGCTGATTGGCTGACTGGGTTTAAAATGAGAAGTTACCGTTCCGGAAATCTGCAGCACTGCAGGATCAATAGAAACATCCATTCTTTGATACTGAAGATCGTAGTTTAGAGTATTGTTGTTGATGTTTCCTGCCCCCATCTTTGCAGTGTAAGCTGCCATTTCTTTCTCTACAAGCCCTTTTTTTTCAATATTCATATTTTGAGCTTTTAGCAAACCTGCTGTGAACAGGCTTAAAAGCAAAAGATATATATTTTTCATTTATAAATTATTAAGGCTTAAAGATAAAAAAAACCTTTCAATCAAAGATTAAAAGGTTTCTATGTAAAGTTGATATTTTTATAGATCTAATGCAGGTTTCAAAATTGCTTCCATTTTGCTTTTTACCTGACTCACCGAACCGGCGTAATTATTAACCATTAACGAAAAACAAAGTGTCTTTCCTGAATTGGTTTTTAAATACCCTGCTAAAGTTTTTACTTTATTTAAAGTTCCTGTTTTTGCAAAAACCTGTCCGTTGCCTTCTGTCAAAAACATACTTTTCAATGTTCCTGACTGACCTCCGATCGGTAATGAATTAAAATAAGTTTTGTAAAACTTACTTCCCATAAGAGAAGAAAGATATTTTACCTGCGAAATCGGGGTCACCTTGTTACTTCTTGAAAGACCGCTTCCATCCATATAATTCAAACCTTCCAGATCGAAAGCAATATCTTTAAGATGATTGTTTACAACAATTCTGCCTGTTTCAGAAGTCTGGTCTCCCATTTTCTGGAAACCTACTGTCTTCAGTAAAGCTTCTGCTAAGGAATTGTCACTTCTCTGATTGGTATAATACACAATATCGGCTAAAGTCGGAGATTGATAAACACTTATTTTTTTTCTGCTTTCCGGCGCAGCATCAGTCATTTTCGGACTTACTTTTCCTGTAACTCCAACACCGCTTTTTACAAGATTGGCCTTGAAAGAATTGGCAAGATAAGCCGGTGCATCAGGAAGTTTGGTAGTTAAAGTTCCGTCACCGTCATATTTCTCTGCATACACCATCTGATCGGCATAAGGTGAAACATAGAAAAACTTTTTATCTGCAGCAGTCGTTAAAGATTTCTTTACAATCAGCTTTTCGTTTGCAGGATTTATTTCTTTGGTAGTCCCTACAGGAAGATAATAATTATTGTTTTCCAACCACACAACATTTTCCGGAAGTCTTGATAAGTTACCTTTGAAAAGCGCTGTCTGAATGACAATATCACCATTTACCTTTTTGATTCCCTCATTTTTTATACCTGAAACGAAATCTGCTACAATATCTTTATAAGACCATGCTCCCGCTTTGTTGGTTCCCAAAGAAGGATCTCCGCTTCCTACAATATAAAGATTACCGTTCAGTACTCCGTTCTCATCAATTTCTCCGGAATACTCAAGCTGAGTCATCCAGCGATAATTCTCACCCAACAAACTCAAAGCCGTCTCTGTCGTTAAAAGTTTTGTTGTTGAAGCCGGAACCAAAGGAGTAGTTTCATTATAAGAAGAAATTACTTTTTTAGTTACAGGATCATAAACTACAAATCCCCACGTTGCATTTTTCAGCACCGGATCTGCCATCATTGTATTGACATTGATATCAACAATATCCTTGGGCGATAAAACAGCTTTTTCTAAAGCATCTACAGGAGAAGGCAGATTTAAACTTCTTGAGTTGTCATTATTATGAGAGTAAAGAACTGTAGAAACAGTGGTTTGAGCCCACAAAAAACCGGCTGCCAACACCGTTACACCTGAAATATATTTTCTGAAATTTACCATCTAATTTTCTTTTTGATATAATTTGGATTCTATAAAAAATGATTGGTTAAATGATTAATTACAATCCAAGCATATAATCAACGGTCAAATGTAGAGATTATTGCTGTACGTTGAGCCAGAGCGGAATGATAAAACGCTATAAAATTTGTTAAAATTTGTTAAAAATCCACTAAAATCTCTTTTTTAATACTTTGATATGCAGTAATTTCATCAAATTCGATTAAACTTAACAAAACCAGCTTTTTATAAGCTTCATAATTTTTGCCACGCGGTAACTTGAGTAAAATCTGAAACTGATAAAGATTATTAAGACGTGCAATCTGCGATCTTTCTGGTCCTAAAACACATTCTTCCGGAAGGTATTTTCTTAGAACAGATCCCAAAAACTGAGAAGCTCTGTTCACTTTTTCATCACGTCTGTGTTTTAGCTCAATCATAATTAACTTCGTAAACGGAGGATAATTAAATTTCTGACGTTCTGTAAGAAAATATTTGTAAATTTTAGGAATACTATTCATTTTAATCAGCTGAAAAACAGAATGATCAGGATTAAAAGTCTGAATTAAAACCCTTCCTGCTCCTGAAACTCTTCCTGCTCTTCCCGAAACCTGGGTGATCAGTTGATAGGCTCTTTCTTCTGCTCTGAAATCCTGTACATACAGCATAGAATCTGCTTTAGGAATAGCTACCAATTCGATATGATCAAAATCAAGACCTTTAGAAATCATTTGAGTTCCCACAACAATATCCGTTTCTCTTTCTTCAATTTTTTCGTACAGTTTTTCGTAGGCAAACTTTTTCCGCATAGAATCTACATCCATCCTGTCAACTTCACTATCCGGAAAGATTTTAGAAACCTCCTCATGAATCTGCTCTACTCCCACCCCTCTTTCGTTGAGGTTTTCAGAATAACATTTAGGACATACTTTTGGCTTTGCAGCCCTTTGTCCGCAGTAGTGGCATTTCATTTCGTTGGCAGACTTGTGATACGTCATCACCACGTCACAATTTGAGCAGTAATTTACATATCCGCAAGATTCGCATTCTAAAACACTTGCATACCCACGCCGGTTATGAAGAATGATAGTCTGATTTTTATCTTCAAGCGTTTTCCTGATCTCATCAATCAGTTTCAGAGAAAAATTACCGGAAACCTTTTTAGAATCCTGTGCTTCTTTGAAGTTGATGAGCTCAAATTCGGGCATTTTTACACTTCCGAATCTTTCGCCCAGAAAAACATACTGCATTTTTCCTTTTCTGGCGGAATAATAGCTTTCAACAGAGGGTGTTGCCGAACCCAAAATTACTTTAGCATCATAAAATTTAGCCAAAACCAATGCTGCATCTTTTGCATTAAAATAAGGAGAAACTTCACGGGGTTTGTATCCGGAATCATGTTCTTCATCCACAATAATCAATCCCAAATTCTGAAATGGCAGAAATAAGGAACTTCTTGTAGCAATTAAAACTTTTATATCATCATTTTTGATTCTTCGCCAGATTTCTACTTTTTCAAAATCGGTGAGTTTCTGATGGTAAAAACCCAACTGTCTTCCGTATTTTTTTTCTAAACGTTGCGTAATTTGCTTGGTAAGGGAAATTTCCGGTAAAAGAAAAAGCACATTTTTGTCCTGAGAAATGCAATCTTCAATTTTTTCCAGATAAATATGAGTTTTCCCTGAGGAAGTTACCCCATGAAGCAATACATTTTTATCTTCAGAAAAAGCATCATCAATTTCAACAACCGCTGTTTTCTGGATTTCTGTAAGCTCTTCTACGTCTTCAATTTCTCCGTCGTAGCTTTCAATCCTGTCTTTCTGCAGATAATATTCTTCAACAAGATTTTTATCTGCTAAAGATTTAAAGTGTGAACTGACGAAATACCCGTCTTCAAATAATTCTGATTTTCTGATTAGCAGATCAGGATGCTCAGTTTGTTTTTCAAGAATATGAAGGAAAAGATCTTTCTGTTTTTTAGCCTTATTTAGCTGTAAAAGAATTTCGGTAAGATTTCTGGTTTTCAGAACCTCATCATTTATTTTCACATAAGCAACTTCTTTTGCTTTATACTTTTCAGCCACTTTTTCATCAATTTCGATATATTGTAAATCAATAAGTGAATTGATGGTTTTAATAATATCCTTTTTGGGAATAAAAGCCTCAATATCAGACAAATTAATGAGTTGTCTCACTTCCAGCGCCTGAATAAGATACATTTCATTGACATCCAGATTTTCAAATTCGATCGTTGCATTGGGCTTTAATTTAAGATAGGTTTCGCTTTCCAGTTTTAAGGAAGACGGAAAAGCAAATCTGTAAATTTCTCCCAGATTACACAAATAATAATCAGAAAGCCATTTCCAGAATCTGATCTGTTGTGGCGTTAAAATTGGCTGCTCATCTAAAATGCTGATGACTTCTTTCGGCACAAAACTTTCCGGAGCCGAATCATGAAGCTCAAACACAATTCCGGTGTAGATTTTTTTTCCGCCGAAGGAAATCAAAACTCTCATTCCCGGCTGAATAGCTGGTACTAAATTATCGGGAACTTTATAAGTGAAAGTTCCTTTAAGATTGAGCGGTAAAATAATCTGAGCGTACTGCAAGGGAATATTTAAGGTGTAAAATTAGATTTTTCTTTTTAAAAATAAAAGGACAAGTATATTTTTCATCCGTTGAAAGACATTGATTTTAAAATCTGTTCATTTAATTTTCAGACAGTAATTAACAATACTGAAAATATATTCATAATTCAAAAAACTTTATCTTTGCGACTATGATTTTACGAGGAGAAAACTTAATCAAGGAATACGGCCCTAAAAAAGTTGTAAAAGGTGTTTCTGTACAGGTTCAGCAGGGAGAAATTGTAGGCTTGCTTGGCCCGAACGGAGCCGGAAAAACTACGTCTTTCTATATGATTGTAGGATTGGTAAAGCCTACTTCCGGAAAAATTTTCCTCGATAAACAGGAAATCACAAATGATGCCATGTACCGCCGTGCTCAGAAAGGAATCGGTTACCTTGCGCAGGAAGCTTCGGTTTTCAGAAAACTTTCCGTTGAAGATAATATTCTTGGGGTTTTACAGCTTACCAAGCTTTCAAAACGAGAACAGCAGATCAAATGTGATGAGCTGATTGAGGAATTTTCTTTGCAGCACGTTCGTAAAAACAGAGGAGATCTTCTTTCCGGAGGAGAAAGACGGCGAACTGAAATTGCAAGATGTTTGGCAACAGATCCCAGTTTTATCCTTCTGGATGAGCCATTTGCAGGAGTTGACCCGATTGCTGTAGAAGATATTCAGAAAATCGTAAGAAGCTTAACTGACAAAAATATCGGAATTCTAATCACCGACCACAATGTACAGCAGACACTGGCGATTACCAACAAAACCTATATCATGTTTGAAGGTAAAATTCTGAAAGAAGGTCTTCCTGAAGATCTTGCCAATGATCCGCAGGTGAGAGAAGCGTATCTGGGAGAAAATTTCGTTTACCAGAGTATTTTCGATAAACCTAAGAAGAAAACGTATGTTTATAATATATGGGCAGGAAATTTTGATTCAAAATCACAACTTCAAAGCTTTGTGGATGAAAACTTCAGTCAGTTTAATGATTTGAGGCTAATGTATGGTTTTGAAGACATTAGTTTTGCCTCTCTTGCCAATTCTGAGATTGAACACATCTTCAGCGAAATCGTTGATAAAACCGCCAATAATTCTTTTGTTTTTCAGAAGAAAGAAATTAATTTCCAGTATTCTCCGGAGCAGGCTGAAGCAGAATCAAAAGCGGCAGGTAAAGAAGAATTGCATTATCTTACCAGCTACAGTTTTGAGGGCTAATTATTCATTTTACACATATTTTAATGAATTATATATATAAAAAATTAAAATCCCTTATTATATCATTAAAATAAAAATAATTGTTATTAAATTAATAAACATATTTTTAATAATCTTCTGCAAATAATGACAATATTGGCTTATTTTTTGTTATTTAAAAAATCTATCGGAACCAAACATGTTATTAAATAATTTGTATAATTGGTTTAATTTTAATCTTTAACACAACTTATCTACAATGATGAATTCAAAAAAAGTATCTTTATTTATTACTGTTTCCACTATTATTTTTTCAGCACTTACTTCTTGTTCTAGTCGTTTAGTAGGAACTTGGAATGTAGCAAAGTATGAAACGATAACACCAGGCAAACAAAATATTTTACTGAATAATATTGGAACAATTACTTTTAATGGAAATAACTCTGGTGAGAAAAATCTTAATTTTCAGATTATGGGTATTGAAAGAAAAGATCAGCTAAAATTTGATTGGACTGCTACTGAAAAATATGTGACTATAAAAAATGGTGGTGAAGAATTTTCAAAAATCTGGATTATCTTAGAAAATAAAAAGAATTTTCAGAAATGGAGATCAACAGACGGAACCAATCAAATTCAGGTTATAGAACTCAACAAATAGTAATAAAACTTAAACTAATACTTTACAAAAACTGACGTAGGTCAGTTTTTTTTATGCTAAAAATCAGACTCTGCTTAGAAAGCATCAAATTAAATTAAATTTGCACTGTATCTAAACCGATAAGAGCATTTTAATTAAAATGAACGATCATTATCTGAAAAAACTCGACCGTGTTACTGCAATTCTCACTCAGTTACAATCAAAACCCATTGTAAGAGCACAGGATTTGGCTGAAAAATTTGATGTAAGCATCAGAACCATTTATCGTGATGTAAAAACTCTGGAAAATGCAGGAATTCCCATTATTGGAGAAGCAGGAAGCGGGTATTCTCTGATGGACGGATACAAACTTCCTCCGGTAATGTTTACTAAAGAAGAAGTTCTGAGTTTTATTACCGCTGAAAAACTGATGCAGCGCTTCTCCCATGAAAGTCTCGGAAGTCATTATAAAACAGCAATGGAAAAGGTACGGTCGGTGCTGAAATATTCTGACCGAAATTTATTGGCAAACATCGAAAAGCAAATTGATATTTTTGACAATTATCCAAAAACTGAAGATAAGATTAAAAATATTATTCCGACTATTTTGGAAAGTATTGCGGAAAAAGTTCAGCTAAAGATTGACTATAAAACAGTAAACGATGAAATTTCTACCAGAACGATTGAAGTGGTCGGCGTATTTTTTGAATTCAATTATTGGTACATCATTGCGTATTGCACTTTGAGAAATGATTTCAGGCAATTTAGGATTGACCGGATTTTAAAATTAACAAAAACACAGATTCCTTTTCTACAGGAATACGGACAGATTAACGATTACCGGAAAAATCCCAATGGAAATAAAACATTCGTACGAATTCTGGTTGATAAAAAAATTATGGGACATTTAGGAAATTCTAAAATCTATTATGGCTTAATTAAAGAAACAGAGACAGAAAATGGTTTTGAACTGACCTTTGAAACAGAATGGATTGATGAAGGATTTCCGCGGTGGCTGATTACTTTCGCTGATTATGCCGAAGTTATAGAACCAGCAACTTTAAAAATTAAGATGAAAGAACTTATTCAGAAAGTTTCTAAAAATTTCCAATAAAAATCTCTCACAGATTTTAAATGTGTTCAATATCAAAATCTGTGAGAGATAATCTAAATTACAATAAAAACAGGTGGAAAAATTTAAAATCTTTCCCAGAAGAAAGGTGGCTCTATTCCTAAAGCTCTTAAATAAACATAACCTTGTCCGCGGTGATGTATTTCATTATCAACAAAATATAGAATATTCTGATACACAGGAAATTCGTACTGCCCAAAAAGATTGAATGTTTCCTGAAATCGCTCTTCAGAAATCTGATTAAAATAATGATTAATCACTTCAGTTTCTTCATCCCATTTTGCAAGGATTTCTTCTTTGGTTTTAGGTTTAAATTCTTCTTCAGAAAATTCTTCAATCTGATGATTTACAATTCCTTTCAAAGCAGGAGCTGCAATACTGATAAGTTCCACTACCAATTTTGCGAACGGTCTCATTCCACCTACCGAAAATTCAAACAATTCTTTTTCAGGGAATATCTCAATAACTCTTCTTGTAAGATTTCTGTGACCTTGCCAGTGTTCCAGTAATTGTGCCGAAGAGATAAACTGTTGGATTTTTGTTGTTGTTGTTGTCATAATTTTGTTTTATTTGTTAATGTTAAAACAAAGGTAAGAGCAGTTGATGACAACAGTTTGTCAGCAGTACTTTAATTGTATAAAAAAAATTAATTTTTTTTAAATAAAAATAAAATTTATACGTTATGCTAATAATGATGAGGAAGTTCAGACATAAAAATATGTAGAGGTAGATAAATAATTTTGAAATTGGCCGGTCTTTATGGGATCGGTCTTTTTTATTCAGAAATCGTATCCCACAAACTCATCACTTCAATATTTTTTGATGGTTCAGATAATTTGATTCTTCTGGAAGTTTTTGGCAACAGATCAAAGAAATTATCACTAAAATGAGTTTCTCCCATTAAATAAACATCTTTTGCCAGAGCGTCAGTTGAAATTTCGATTTCTGTTGATGATATTTTTTTAATTTGAATATTGGGTTTTGTGAGTTTTAAATCTTTTGGTTTTGAGAAGAAATAATTGCTTTCGGCTATGATTTTTTCATCTTTTTCTCTGAGAATTAAATTTAAGTATAATTCGTTTTTATCTGAATCACCTGTCAGTTCAACAAGCGATGAGGAATCAAACTTCACTATCTGACCTAATTTTTGTTTCTGGTTGGAAACCTGGGTAAGAAAATTTTCACCTTTAAAATTGTTCACTTCAAATTCCAATTGTACATCTTCAAAGTTTTCCAAACCATCATTAATTCCATAAAAATTCAGAATTCCGTCTTTTTCTTCCGTCAGAATTACCTGATTTTCAAAACTTCTCTTCACCTGATAATGCAGTGCCTTCCAATTTCCCAAATAATCTATGGACGACCACGAAACAACTGGCCAACAATCATTCAGCTGCCAATATAAAGTTCCCATATTGTAAGGTTTTGCACGGCGGTGTGCTTCAATGGCAATCTGCATTCCACGAGCCTGAAGCAATTGAGAAACGTAATTGTATTTTACAAAATCAGTCGGAACTTTATAATCCCTTTCCATATATTTCTGAATAATTTCCCAACCTCTGGAATGTTTTTCATGAGCTTTTATGGTTGAATTTTCTAAACTTAAATCTGGTTTCCCAGAAAACATAGATTTTGTGGTCTCCAAAGTCGGCATTCCCTGAAAACCGTATTCAGAAGCAAACCTTGGAACTTTTTCGTTATAAATTTCAAAAGTTTCTTCGCCCCACCAAACTCCCCAATAATGGGAATCACCTTCTGTAAGACTTTCTTTGTGTCCCCATCCGATTGAAGGCGAACTTTCCCAATACATTTGTTTATCTGCGGTAGCATATTTTTTTATTGCATTCGGGATCACTTCATGAAAAATGGTTTTATAATCCTTCCAAACCTTTAAAGAATCTTCTTTTGAATATTTAAATTGCTTCTGATATCCCCAATTGACAATGGCTTCATCAATTTCGTTATTTCCGCACCATAAAGCCAGAGAAGGATGATTTTGTAATCTTTCGATCTGATCTTTGACTTCCACTTCTACATTTTTCTGAAAATTTTCATCAGCCGGATAAAAACTTCCCGCAAACATAAAATCCTGCCACACAAGAATTCCGTTTTGGTCGCAGGCTTTATAAAATTCATCATCTTCGTAAATTCCACCACCCCAAACACGAATCATATTCATATTGGCTTCTTTACAGTCTTTGATTAGTTTATGGTACTTTTCCTTTGTCATTCTGGGCGAAAAGCTGTCACCGGGAATCCAATTCACTCCTTTTGCATAAAGAGGATTTCCATTAACTTTAAAATAAAATGATTTTCCTTTTTCGTCTTTTTCCTGAATTAACTCTACCGTTCGCAGACCTGTTTCAACAAGTTTTTGATCAAGAATTATATCATTTTTAAATATAGAAACTGCAAATTGATAAGAATAAGCCGATCCAAATCCATTAGGTTGCCATAATTTTGGATATTTAATATCAAGTGGAATTTCTATTGAGTTTTTTCCTTTTTTTAAATTAAAATCTTTGAAATTATTATCAACACTCACATTGTATTGCCCTTCTTTTTCAACAAAAACTTCGGTATAGAAGACTAAATTTGCAACTTCTTTTGATATATTTTTCTGCTCAATTTTTATATTTTGAAGTTTAGCATTATTCCAGAAATTCAACTTCACATCTTTCCAGATTCCGGCAGTAACCAATCTCGGTCCCCAATCCCAGCCAAACTGATATTGCGCTTTCCGTACAAAACTCCTCGGAGATTCTGGTGTGGTGAAAGGAACTTTTTGTGCTAAATCTTTTCCAACGTTTACCGCAGATTTGAATTTGATTTGCAATAAATTATCTCCAATTTTTAAATTCTGCTTCACAGGAATTGTCCATTTTCTGAACATATTATCCGTTGATTGCAGCAATTTTCCATTTAAATAAATATCCGAAAACGTATCTAAACCATTAAAAACCAACTCAATATTCTGATTCTCCAATTCTTTAGATGAAACTTTAAATGTAGTCTGATAATCCCAATCTTCACTTTCAATCCACTGAACTTTTTTCTCGTTTTCATCTTTAAAGGGATCAGGAATGATCTTATTATTCATCAAATCCAAGTGAACAGTTCCCGGAATTGTTGCAGTAAACCATTTTTGATCTTTTCCATTTTTAAACTGCCATTTTTCAGAAGATAAATTCCGCTCATAAGATTGAGCTAATATTATATTTTGAATAAGACAAAAAAGAAAAAATAGAGTTTTTTTCATTATAATTTATTTACAATTCTATGTATTCCGTCTTTGATTAAAGGTGTATTAAAATTAATTAGAAGCCCAAGTCTGATATTGGTCAGCTTTAAATAAGTCAAAACCTGAGAATAAAATATTGGATGAATATCTAAAACTGATTTTATTTCAATAATTACTTTATTTTCAACAATTAAATCTATTCTGTAAGCATTATCAATGGATACTTCTTTATATTTCAAAGGCAATAAAATTTGATTTTCAACTTTTAGCCCTAGTTTTTTCAATTCATATGCTAAAGCAATCTCATAAGCATTTTCTAATAAACCAACTCCAATTGTTTTATGTACTTCTAGTGCTGCACCAATAATTTTATAGGATAATTCGTTTTCTGTCATTTGTGTTTGTGTTTGTGCTTAATATTTACCTAAGATTAAGCTAAGCGTGTTTAATTAATGCTATTTTTAATAACCGCAAAGTTTATTTCATTATGATTATTTTCAGAAGCAAAGCATAGCAAACAAGTTGCTTAAGCTTGAATATACATGCGCTTAAATCAATTTATTGATTATTCTTTGCTCCTTAAGTTTTGAATGTTTTTATTAAACTTTGCGTTTAAATGCTACTTTGTAACGCAAAGATCATTTTTTTTATTTAACATTTTAAGATGCAAAGAATAGCAAACAAGTTGCTTAAGCTTGAATATACATGCGCTTAAATCAATTTATTGATTATTCTTTGCTCCTTAAGCTTTAAATGTTTACATAAGACTTTGCGTTTAAAATCAATTCTTAAAAATTAAACTTGAGATTTTTAATCTCTTCTGCATTCGCAAAACTTTCATAAGGCAGAACCGCTGAAGAATGGAAATAATTTCCTTTCGTTATATTTTTCAGCTCGGAAATATTACCGGAACGGACACCACCTCCGATTAATATTCTAATGTCATGCGAATAATCTTCAATCAGTTTTTTTAAATTTTCTTTTCCTTCAGCAGCAGAATTTTTTCCGCCTGAAGTAAGAATTTCTTTAAAACCCAATTCAATGATTTTTTCTGTTGACTCAAAAATATTTTTGGTTCTGTCTATTGCTCTGTGAAAAACACAGGGTTTGCCGTTCGCAAGATCAACAAGAATTTTATTTTTCTCCATATCAACTTCGTGATTTTCATCTAAAATTCCGAATACAAAACCATCGGCATTGGCTTTTGAAAAAGCCAGAATATCATTTTGCATCTGCAGAAATTCCTGATTACTGTACAAAAAATTTCCACCAACAGGACGAATCATCACATGAATCGGTGTAAGGTATTTCTCTTTTAAATATTTGAATTCTTCAATATTCGGAGTAATTCCTCCTAAACTGATGTCTGCACAAAATTCAATTCTGTCGGCAATAGAATTCAGGGCAATTTCAGCAGAAGTAATATCGAATGTGGCAATTTCTAAGAACATCTATTATGGTTATTTATTTATAAATTTAAACATTAAGTTAAATTAGATTATAAGAATTTTTAAGACTTAGATAAATCTGAGTTTAGCAGCTGGCTTAAGCAATATCTTTAGATAATCCTTAATCAAACTTACAAACTAAAGAACTTAATGGTTTAAAAATTCAATTATTTTCTACTCTATTTCAAAGCAAATTCAGGTTTTTCCAGACGGTTTCCTTTTTGGTCGTAAACCGCAAAATTGAACCCATCCTGAATACAATATGAACCATATTCTCCTTTTTTATTGATGGCAATAAAACCAACCTGAATATCTTTTAAGTTTTTGTTTCTTTTTTGAGTAATTTTCACAATTCTTCCAACTGCCTCTTTACAAGCCTGTTGCGGATTTCTGCCTTGTCGCATCAATTCAACCACCAAATGAGTTCCCACCGTTCTGATGACTTCTTCGCCATGACCTGTCGCCGTCGCTGCACCTACCTCATTATCAACAAACAAACCTGCACCAATAATGGGAGAATCTCCTACTCTTCCGTGCATTTTGAAAGCCATTCCGCTGGTTGTACATGCGCCGGAAAGATTTCCCTGTGCATCCAAAGCAATCATTCCTATTGTATCATGATTTTCAATATTGACAATCGGTTGATATTTACTGTCTTTCAGCCATTCTTTCCACTCTTTTTCAGATTCTGCAGTAAGAATGTTTTCTTTTTTAAAACCTTGAGAAACTGCAAACTGCAATGCTCCATCACCGACAAGCATCACGTGAGGCGTTTTTTCCATCACGGCTCTTGCCACAGAAATCGGATTTTTAATATTTTCTAAAGCTGCAACCGAACCGATATTGTAGTTTTCATCCATTATACATGCATCCAAAGTTACTCTTCCGTCTCTGTCGGGACGACCTCCGTAACCAACGCTCCTTTCTGCAGAATCATTTTCAACCAAACGCACACCTTTCTCCACTGCATCCAAAGCTCTTCCGCCTTTTTTTAAAATCTCCCAAGCTTCTTCGTTGGCTTTTAAACCAAAATTCCAGGTTGAAAGTACAATAGGTTTATTTACCGGCTTACTATCTTCAGGTATATTTTTCGCAATCAAATCCAGAGGATTTAACAATAATGCTGAAGACATGAATGCTGTATTTTTTATAAATTTTCTGCGTGAAGACATTTTTGTTTAAGGTTTAAAGTTTTTAGTTCAATGTTAATGCCTCAAACAACTTTGAACATTCAACATTGAACATTGAATTATTTAGTTTGCTCCGATTTCATCTACAAAAAGCCATGCTTTTGAATCTGCTCCGGGATTTCCGGCAGGGATAATTCCTGCGTTTTCTATTTTAATTTTAAGATATTTAGAATTTTGATTTCCCACATTTAATTTTATTTTTCCTTTTAAAGAAAGAATTTCTTCTTTTCCGATTTCCTTAATCATTTTGAAATCTGTTCCGTCATCAGAAATAAAAATCTGCGCAGATTTTGCTAAATGAATCCAGCTTCCCTTGTTGTCTAAAGTATTGAAATAAACTTCTGAAAACTGAGTTTTTTGTCCGAAATCTATTGTTGCTACAACATCTTTACCCTGAAAACCTAACCATGTTTTTCCCAATTGTCTTTGATTTCCAATAATTCCGTCAACTAAAGTAAATGCACCTCCAAACGAATAATTTTCACTCGGCTGCTCTTCCAAAACAATACTTTTTCCTGTTGTTTTGGAAACAGAAAACGATTGTGAAGAAATTGCTGATTTTAATTTTCCATTCTCAAAATACGCTGATTTCACCGTTAATGATTTTGAAATAGGAATCGGGTTTTCATAAACCTGAGAGCTTGCATCTGGATCTGTTTCATCCAACGTATATCTTATTCCGTTTGGGTTTTGTGAAGTGAAAAGTTCGTAGACAATACCTTTACTTGCAGCAGTCACTTTTCCTGAAATGTTGTAAATGCTTTTCGCATAGTTGACATCCATTTTATCTAAAACTTTAAAATGCTCTACCACTCTGTTTTCAAATTCTTTATATTTTTTTGGATCTGAAGTTCCCCAGGCAACCTCCGAAAGTGCCATTAATCTAGGAAAAATCATGTACTGAACCTGCCTGAAATCCAGAATATATTCCGTCCACAAATTAGCCTGAACTCCCAAAATATACTTTGCCTGATCTGCATTTAATTCAGTCGGAATAGGATGGTAAGAATAGACTTTATCCAATGGCGTAAATCCTCCGAAAGCATTTGGCTCCGTTGCAGGATCTCCCTGATAATGATCGAAATAACAATAAGAACCGGGAGTCATTACCGCAAAATGATTGGTTTTTGCTGCTTCAATTCCACCATTTACACCCGTCCAGCTCATTACTGCTGCATTGGGAGCTAAACCGCCTTCTAAAATCTCATCCCAACCGATGATTTTTCTGCCTTTTGAATTGACATACTTTTCAATTCTTTGGATAAAATAACTTTGCAGACCATGTTCATCTTTCAGATTATTTTTTCTAATTAATTCCTGACAATGAGTACATTCTTTCCATCTTGTTTTAGGGCATTCGTCACCACCTATGTGGATATATTGCGATGGAAAAAGAGTCATTACCTCATCCAAAACATTTTCTAAAAATGTAAAAGTTTCATCTTTCGGACAAAAAACATCATCAAATACTCCCCATTTTGTAGCCGGTTCAAAAAGTCCTTTTGTACAAGCCAATTCAGGATAAGCCGACAAAGCAGCCAAAGCATGACCCGGCATTTCAATTTCCGGGACAACCGTAATATGACGTTCTTTGGCATATTTTACAACTTCTTTAATCTGTTCCTGAGTATAAAAATAGGGTCCATATGGTTTTCCGTCAAAAGTATCATCAACATAAGCTCCGATCATTGATTCTTTACGTTTTGAGCCAACCTGAGTAAGTTTTGGATATTTTTTAATTTCAATTCGCCACCCCTGATCGTCTGTTAAATGCCAATGAAAAGTATTCATTTTATACATGGCGAGATAATCAAGATATTGTTTTACTTCTTCAACTGTAAAAAAATGACGGGAAACGTCTAAATGCATTCCTCGCCAAGCAAATTTTGGCTCGTCTTGAATTTTCACGGCAGAAATTTTCCCTGAATCTTTATATTGCTCAAACAACTGAAGTAATGTTTGAAGTGCTAAAAAATATCCCTGTTCTGTATATGAATTAATCGTAATACGTTTTGAAGAAATATGAATTGTATATCTTTCTTTTGGCGGAATTCTACTCGAAGGTGAATGACTCAATATAGGTGGAAATGGAGAATATATCAATTGAACCGCTTCATCTTTTTTACCATATATGAATTTCAGTTTCTTATCTGCTTGCTTTTTGAAATATTCTGTTTCCTGTTTTGGTAAATTTTCATCTAGTATGAAATTCCTGGGAATAATAAATTCACCTTCCTGAAACTCAATTTTCTGAGGATAAGGAATCAGATTGAGTTTAGTCTGGGAAAAGAATATTCCCGAAAGTATTATTGAAAATAGAAGTAAAAAACGCTTCATTCCGAAATGATTTGAGTTTAGCGAATATAATTCTTTTCTGAAAAATTTAATGAATGATTTAACTTATTAAGAAACAAAACATCTAATTTTGCAAAAAATAAACGATGAGAAAAACATTTCTATTGGTTGGCGGACTTCTATTTTCAGTTTCTGCAAACGCACAAATTTTTGATGCTATAAAATCCACCGTTAAAAATCAAACAGGAGTTGATCTCAATAAACCTATTAAAACGACAACTACTACTTCTACTACTACAACGGCTGCCACTCCAGCTAAAAATTCTCCCATTAATCTTGGGGGTCTTACATCAACTCAAATTTCATCTGGTTTGAAGGAAGCTTTGTCTCTCGGAGTTACAGAAGGTGTAAAAAAATTGGGCGTAACTGATGGTTTCTTAAAAAATGAAGCCGTAAAAATTTTAATGCCTGAAAAATTAAGAGTTATTGACACCAAACTTCGTGCACTCGGGTTGGGAAGTTTAGCCGATCAAGGTGTAAAATTGCTGAACAGAGCTGCAGAAGATGCTGTAGTTGAAGCTGCTCCTATTTTCACTAAGGCAATTACTTCAATGACGATTACGGATGCAAAAAATATTTTATTAGGAAGTAATAACGCAGCAACCAGCTATCTTCAGACAAAAACTCAAAATCAATTATTCACTGCTTTTCAGCCAAAAGTAAAGGCTTCTTTAGGAAAAGTTGGCGCTGATAAAGTATGGACAAATTTAATTTCAAAGTATAATACTTTAACCGGACAAGCTGTTTCTACAGATCTTAATGAATATGTAACCAACGAAACCATCAACGGTGTTTTTAAAATGGTTGCCGAAAAAGAAAGCGGTATCAGAAATACACCTGCAATGAGAACTACAAGTGTTTTGCAGAAAGTTTTTGGAGCGCAGGATGGGAAATAAGTTTTTAGTTTTTATTAGCAGAACAAAACGAATTCAAGTTTATTTTAATTTTTCTTTTGTCTTGAAACAAAAGAAACAAAAGTTTAAGACTTGGAAAATTCCACTAAAAATTAAAATTTAATCCTAAAATTTCCAAAACTTGCGCGGATTCGAGATATATTTTTTAATTAAAAGTTTATGCCGCGCTTCAAACAGTGGAAATTTTTTAACGGATTAATTTTTAATTTTATTAACGTTCCTTTTTCCTAATGTCAATAGACTACAAATAAAAAACCTTGTCGACTGACAAGGTTTTTGCTTTATTAGAACTGCATTTCAGGGATTTCTCCTTCAATGAGTAAATCGGCTTCTGTAGATTTGATGATGTGTTCTACGGAAACTCCGGGAGCTCTTTCAATAAGCTTGAAACCTGCAGGTGTTACATCCAAAACTGCTAATTCAGTTACTACTCTTTTTACACAGTTCACGCCCGTTAAAGGAAGTGTACATTTCTTAAGAATTTTGCTTTCTCCTGCTTTATTCACATGCATCATCGCAACGATAATGTTTTCTGCAGAAGCTACCAAATCCATCGCACCACCCATTCCTTTTACCATTTTTCCGGGGATTTTCCAATTGGCGATGTCTCCGTTTTCTGAAACTTCCATGGCTCCGAGAATCGTAAGATCAACTTTCTGACTTCTGATCATCCCAAAACTGAAAGCCGAATCGAAAAATGAACCGCCATCTAAAATGGTAATGGTCTGTTTTCCGGCATTGATAACATCTGCATCTTCTTCTCCTTCAAAAGGGAAAGGTCCCATTCCCAAAACGCCATTTTCACTCTGAAATTCTACATTGAGATTTTCAGGGACATAATTGGCAACTAAAGTTGGAATTCCGATTCCTAAATTAACGTAATATCCGTCTTTTACTTCTCTGGAAATACGTTTTGCTATATCTTCTTTACTTAACATATGTTTTAATTTGAAAATTTGTTGATGTAGCAACTTGAAAATTGACTACCATCTTTTTTTTAAACGCAAAAGGCGCAAAGATCTTTTTTAAATATCACCCTTTTTACAAGTTCGCGAAGGCGTTCCACTCAGCAGAGGTCCCAAAAGATAATTATCCCTTTTTGTAGATAATTTTTATATCTTTTTTCTCACAGTTCGCTGTTCGATTCTTTTTTCAAACTTTTCCCCCTGAAAGATTCTTTGAACCATAATTCCCGGAATATGAATCTGATTGGGATCTAATTCTCCGGGAGCAACCAATTCTTCTACTTCAGCAATGGTAATTTTCCCCGCTCCTGCCATTGGATGATTAAAATTTCTTGCGGATCCTTTAAAAATAAGATTTCCTGCATGATCTCCTTTCCATGCTTTCACGATAGAATAATCTGCCTCAAATGCATGTTCCAAAATATGTGGTTTTCCTTTGAAATCTTTCACCTCTTTTCCTTCTGCTACTTCGGTTCCGAAACCTGCAGGTGTATAAAAAGCTGGGATTCCTGCCTGTGCAGCTCTGCATTTTTCGGCAAGTGTTCCCTGTGGTGTTAATTCAACTTCCAATTCGCCGGAAAGCATCTGTCGTTCAAATTCAGCATTTTCTCCAACATACGAAGAAATCATTTTTTTGATCTGCTTTTTCTGTAACAATAATCCCAATCCGAAATCATCTACTCCGGCATTGTTTGAAATACAGGTAAGATCTTTTACATCACTTTCTACCAAAGCATTGATTGAATTTTCCGGGATTCCGCAAAGACCGAAACCGCCCAACATTAAAGTCATCCCATCCTTAATTCCTTCGATGGCTTCTTTGGCATTTTTTACTCTTTTATCTATCATTTTAAGTATAAAATTTTAAGGTCTTAAATTAGTGTTTTTATGCGGAACTGAAAAACTTGTGTTATTTAATAAAAACAAACATAGATTTTCACTTAGCGTTCCATGACTTTTGCTGTATATGATTTTTGTATATTTAATACAATTGGATTTACATCAAATCTCCAAATTTTTGAACTAGTTTTAATGTGCTTCCAGCCAGTTGTCTCCTACACCCACTTCAACCAATAGCGGAACCTTTGTTTCAATAGCCGATTCCATTTCTTTTTTGATAAGCTGTGTAGCAGTTTCTACTTCTTCAACAGGAGATTCAAACAATAATTCGTCGTGTACCTGAAGCAGCATTTTGGTTTGAAGATTCTGCGCTTCAAGTTGTTTATCTATTCTAATCATTGCCATTTTTACTATATCTGCCGCACTTCCCTGAACCGGAGCATTAACAGCATTTCGTTCAGCATGACCTCTTACCACAAAATTTCCGGAATTAATATCTTTCAAATGACGTTTTCTGCCTAAAATGGTCTCCACATATCCCAGTTCACGTGCTTTAGCGACCTGTTCAGACATATACGCTTTCAGTTTCGGATAGGTTTCAAAATAAGCTTCGATCATCTGCTTTGCTTCCGTTCTTGAAAGTCCGGTCTGCTCGGCTAAAGCAAAAGCACCCTGCCCGTAAATAATTCCGAAGTTGACCGTTTTTGCCTGACTTCTCTGCGTTTTAGACACTTCTTCCAACGGAATTTTGAATAATTTTGCTGCTGTAGAAGCGTGAATATCTTCTCCGTTCTGAAAAGCCTTAATCATATTATCTTCACCAGAAATTTCAGCAATTAAGCGAAGTTCAATCTGAGAATAATCGGCTGAAATGATTTTCTTTCCTTCACCGGAAACAAATGCGCCACGAATCTGCTGTCCTCTTAAAGTACGAATCGGAATATTCTGTAAATTCGGATTCACACTCGCCAGACGACCTGTTGCAGCCGTTGTCTGTGAAAAGTTGGTATGAACGCGGTTATCATCTTTGTCAATCTGTGACGGCAATGCATCTACATAGGTAGATTTCAACTTTTGGTATGTTCTATATTCTAAAATATGCTGAATGATTTCATGTTTTGAAGCCAGTTTCTGCAATATGTCTTCAGAAGTTGCATATTGACCGGTTTTTGTTTTCTTTGCTTTAGGATCAAGCTGCATTTTTTCAAACAAAATCTCTCCCAACTGTCTTGGAGAATTCATATTAAATTCTTCGCCCGAAATTTCAAAAATTTTTGATTCCAGCTGTCTTAAATCATTCTCCAGATCAATACTTTCCTGAGCCAGCCACTTTTCGTCAAGAGAAATTCCAGCCAATTCCATTTTAGCCAGAACTTCCATCAGCGGCATTTCTATTTTGAAGAATAAATCTTCAAGGTTTTCTTTCTTAAGCTGCGGTGCAAACAATTCATACAACTGAAAAGTTACATCAGCATCTTCTGCTGCGTAATCAGTCTGTGTTCTAAGATCAGCATCTCTGAAATTACCCTGCTTCTTTCCTTTCTTTCCGATAATCGTCTCAATTGAAACCGGTTTATATCCAAGATAAACCTCAGAAAGATAGTCCATTCCGTGTCTTCCGTCCGGATTGAGAAGATAATGGGCAATCATCGTATCAAACATTGCTCCTTTTACGGTAATGTTGTATTGCTGAAGAATTTTATAATCATATTTTAGGTTATGAGCAATTTTGACTACATCTTCTTTCTCGAAAAACGGTCTGAAAATTTCCAAAGTCTGCAAAACCTCACCCTGATCTTCAGAAAGCGGGACATAATAAGCCAAACCTTTTTTATATGAGAAGCTCATTCCTACTAATTCGGCCTCCATTTCGTTGAGTGAAGTAGTTTCTGTATCAAAACATACCGCTTTTTGGAGCAACAAATTCTGAACTAATATTTTCTGCGCTTTCGGATTGTTTATAAACTGGTATAGATGATCGTTATCCTCAATAGTTGATTTCGTTGAAGTTGCCTGATCAAGTTCTTCATAGGTAGCAAAAAGATCTAACTGACCAACATTTGCGGCAACTTTCTGCTGTGGAGTCTGCTTCTCTTTTTCATTATTTCCTTCCGATTTTGCAGTATTGGTTTCAGCCGGAGCAAAAGCACGGTACAGATTTTCATATAGTCTTCTGAACTCTATTTCATCAAAAACTTCTTTTACTTTTTCAAAATCAGGAGTTTCTAAGTCATACTGTTGCTGATGAAATTCAATTGGGGCATCACAGATAATAGTAGCTAGTTTTTTAGATAAAATTCCACGTTCAGCAGATGCTTCTACTTTCTCTTTCAATTTACCTTTAAGCTGGTGTGTATTAGCTAAAAGATTTTCAATACTTCCAAATTCTTTGAGAAATTTCATTGCGGTTTTTTCGCCAACGCCTTCCAATCCGGGAATATTATCAACAGCATCTCCCATCATGGCTAAGAAATCAATGACCTGTTTCGGATCTTCAATTTCGTATTTAGCTTTCACTTCATCAACGCCTAAAATTTCTATATCACCTCCTTTTAAACCGGGTTTATAAATCTTAATTTTATCCGTAACCAACTGGGCAAAATCTTTGTCAGGCGTTACCATAAAAGTTGTATAACCTTCTTTTTCGGCTTTGCAGGCAATCGTTCCTATAACGTCATCTGCTTCGTAGCCTGTAACTCCCAAATGCGGAATATGCATGGCTTCCAAAATTCTTTTAATATAAGGAAGAGCAATTGTTATGGCTTCCGGTGTTTCACTTCTGTTGGCTTTATATTCAACGTAATCATTCGTACGTACACTTGCTTCACCAACATCAAAAACTACTGCCAAATGCGTAGGTCTTTCTCTTCTTATTAATTCTATCAAAGAATTAGTAAACCCGAAGATTGCTGATGTATCAATTCCTGTACTGGTAATTCTTGGACTTCTAATCAATGCATAATATCCTCTGAAAATCATTGCATACGCATCAATGAGAAAAAGCCTTTTATCTTGTGTTGCCTCCATAAGTTGAATAATGAGCAAATATATGAAATCGACTTGATTTGAAAACACAAAGAGTCATTAAGATGATGTGTACAGCTACAAAAAAAACCTCCAGAAAACTGAAGGTTAATTTTTTATTTTTTGATTGAATCTTTTTTCCAATTGGCTCTGAAATCACAGTTGTCATATCTGCCATCTATGGAAATGAATGTTGCAGGAAGTCTGGAATTGACAAACTTTTCTACCATTTCGTTTTTCCTTTTATTGAGCGCCATTTGTTTGATTCTGTCGTAATCGGTTTCCAGTTTTATCTGATGAGCGGGGATCACATCTTCAATTTTAATGATTTTTACTACTTTTCTGTCTCTGTCTGCAACATCATCAAAAGCATTTGTAATATCTCCTTTATTTAAACCCGCAAGTTCGTAACTGATTATTCCCGAAACATTTTCTCTTTCGATTTTGTTTGAACCATCATTTCCTGTAATAACTCCTGCATTAAATTTGGTTCTTTTATCATCTGAAAACTTGAAAGCAGCATCCTTAAAAGTGATTTTTTCAGCCACAATCAACCCTTTGATACTGTCTAATTTTTTCCTTGCAGTCATCATTTCTGATTCTGTAGGAATTGCTTTCAGCAAAATATGTCTTGCATCATAATTCTTACCTGATTTTTTCACAAGCTGAATAATGTGATACCCAAATTCTGATTCTACCGGATCTGAAATTTCACCTTCCTGCAAATTGAGAGCTGCTGCTTCAAATGGTTTTACCATCTGACCTTTATTGATATTTTTGTACAAACCTCCGTTTGCCGCAGAACCTTCATCTTCAGAATAAATTCTTGCCTGGCTTTCAAAAGTTTCGCCTCCTTCAATATCTGCTTTTATTTTTTTAAGCTTGTTGATCAATTCATCTTTATGAGCTTCCGTAAGTTTAGGATACATCATAATCTGGGAAAGAGAAACCTCATCTTTGATTTCCGGAAGCTGGGATTTGTATAAATTATAAAAATCTGTCACTTCGTTTGGTGTAACGTCTGCTTTTTCGGTGATTCTTTGAAATTTTGCCTGCCCGTAATACTGATCGGTATCAATTTTTTCGATGGCATTTTTCAATTCATACTGGTTTCTGAATTTGTAAGCTGCAAGCATTGATTTTTCATCCGGAAACTGAGAAAGCAATTGATTGTATTTTGCATTTACCTGCTCTTTGATCATTGCCGAACGGTTTTCGATAAGAGTATCTCTCTTGGCTTCGTATACCAAAAGCTTATTATTGATTAGGTTTTCCAAAAACTCACATCTGTTGGTAACAGCAACCCCTTGCTGCTTTCCGTAATTGATCTGTTCTTCAACATCAGATTCCAGCACGATTTCGTCACCAATTACCGCTGCGATACCATCTACCAACTGTCCTTTTTTAAGCTGAGCATTGATGTTTCCTGAAAAAAACATCACCAATACTCCCAGAAGAAAAGTGATTTTTAGTTTATTTACCATTTTAAATTTTTAAACAAGTTGCAAATTTATAATTCTTAACGAATTGCACTCAATTTTTTATTATAAATATTTCTTAAAAAAAGAATATTACTGAAGTTCCACATTAAAAGTTGTCAATTCCTTAAATTGCTTCAACCTGTTTTGAATATCTGCCTCCTTTACTTCTTCCAATCTTTCAGTACCAAATTTTTCTACAGTAAACGATGCCATTGCAGAACCTACGATCAATGCAGACTTCATGGTATCAAAATCGAATGTTCCTTTTTTGGCAAGATAAGCTGCAAAACCTCCGGCAAAAGTATCTCCTGCTCCTGTCGGGTCAAAAACTTCTTCCAAAGGCAGCGCAGGAATTGCAAAAATTTTGTTATCATGAAATAAAAGCGCGCCATGCTCCCCTTTCTTAATGATTACAAACTGAGGACCCATTTCATGGATTTTTTTAGCAGCTTTTACCAAAGAATATTCTCCTGAAAGCTGTCTCGCTTCTTCATCATTAATGCTGATTACATCAGTTTTGGCAATCATCTGCTCAAGAATATCCATTGCAGAATCCATCCAGAAATTCATTGTATCCAAAATAACCAGCTTGGGACGGTTGTTCATTTTTTCCAATACAGAAAGCTGTACTCCCGGATGAAGATTTCCTAAGAGTAAAATCTCTGCATCCTGCATTGAATCCGGAATTTTAGGATCAAAATTCTCCAATACATTAACTTCGGTTACCAAAGTATCTCTCGTATTAAGATCATTATGATATTTTCCCGCCCAGAAAAAAGTTTTTCCTTCTTTTACGATTTCAATTCCTTCAATATTTACATTTCTGCTGGTAAACATATCCAGATGCTCCTGAGGAAAATCGCCTCCCACTACAGAAACAATTCCGGAATCAACTCCAAGAATCGAAGATGTAATCCCGATATAAGTAGCGGCTCCGCCCAAAATTTTATCTGTTTTACCAAATGGCGTCTCAATTGCATCAAATGCCACGCTTCCTACGACTAATAGTTTCATATAATTATCTATTGTATTTTTTAAAGTTTATTTTTTCCATTCAAATGTGTCCAGAAGATGCATTACATCTCTTTTGATATAATCTACCGCAGGAGCAAGAGAATCGGGTTTCGGTCTTGAATTGAAGTACAGATAACCGGTAACAAAATGCTTTGTACTGTCTGTTGCGTAAAACTGCAGGTTTGATGCAGCCTGACCTTTCAGTTCGTAAAAATTGCCAAAGACTTTCTTTTCAGGATATTCAAAAGATTTTGTATCAATTGAGCTGGCTTTTATGGTATGCTTATACACCATTTTTTCAGTTTCCTGAATCTGCTGTGCAAAATCGTTATTGATGGGATAATATGTAAGAAAGATCTTAGCTTTCATTTTAGGATAATTCAGATAATACCAGCAAGGTTTTTTAGCATCATAAATTTTAGCGAAATCTGAAATTTCGAAGGAATACATACAGTTGGGCTCAAACTTCTTATATTTTGGTGCAGGATATTCTAATCTGAGCTCACCGTAAGGCTTTGGTGATGCCTCCTTACCGCAGGAAATGATCAGCAGCGAAACAAAAATAAAAATGACCTTTTTTATCATTTGGCAAAAATACAAATTAGATTTGACTTTGCAGAGAATGCACTTTAAATTTCACTTTTTCAACCGGTTTTGTATATAATTTTCTAATGGTTTCGGAAAAGATCTCATTAATGATGATTCAAAGTTAGTGATAAGATATTCATTTTTTGATGTAAAATCATTCCAAACCTCTTCGGAAGAAACTTCAATATCATGTACTTCTATCGTTAAATTTTTGTGTGTAAGCTTGTGCTGTAAGGTTTTACTTCCTTTGTTAAACGGCTTCAAAGCTTCGGGAATTGAATTAGGAAATTCAAATAATTTTTTCCAGATAAAATCATCTTTTCTCTGCTGAATTAAAAAATTTCCGTTTCTGTGAACAAAAAAATAGCTCAGATCCAAATTCTCTGCTTTTACCTTTTTGGTCTTAACCGGAAATTCATTCGTTTTATTCAAAGAAAAAGCAAGACAGTCTTTGTTAAGAGGACATTCTAAACATACAGGATTTCGTGGTTTGCAGATCTCCGATCCCAAATCCATCATTGCCTGATTAAAATCTCCAACATTATCCGGCATAATAAGGTGGGACAATTCTGAAAAATACGCAAAAGCTCTGGATGATGAAATATCAAAATCATCAGCAAAAACACGGCTCAAAACTCTGTAAAAGTTACCATCTACCGCAGGCATTTTTCCATGAAAGCAAATACTTGAAATTGCAGCTGCAGTATATTTACCCACTCCTTTTAGTTGTAAAATTTCGTCATACTCAGAAGGAAAAATCCCATTGTAATCTGACATGATCTGTTTTGCAGCTTTGTGAATATTAATCGCTCTTGAGTAGTATCCCAAACCTTTCCAGTGCAATAAAACCTCATCTTCAGAAGCTTCTGCCAAAGTTTTCACATCAGGAAATCTTTTCACAAAATTATTATAATGATTCAATCCCTGCGAAATTCTTGTCTGCTGGAAAACAATTTCACAAATCCAGATTTTATAAGGATCTTTTGTTTTTCTGAAAGGCAGATCACGTGCATTTTGAGAATACCACTGAAGGAGCTTGTTTCCTAAATGAAGAAAATCTGAGTTATTATTTTTCAATTTAAAATGAAGAAAGTTATTATTTGCAACAAAGATAACTATTGTTTTCAGTGTTTTGAATCTGAAAAATAAAAAAACACGCTAAAAAACGTGCTTTCCAAATAATTACCAGATTTTTATTCTTTCTGCCGGTGCTTTGTACAATTTATCGCCCGGTTTTATATCAAAAGCTTTTATAAATGAGTCCTGATTAACCAACGGACCAAAAGCTCTGAAGTATCCCGGCGAATGCGGATCTGTCTTTACCTGATTCATCATATACTGATCGGTAGATTTTGTTCTCCATACTGTTGCCCAGCTCATAAAAAAACGCTGATCCTGTGTATAACCGCTTATCAATCCTGGATTTCCATGATCTTTAAGATACATTTGAAGTGCATCATAAGCAACTGCTACTCCACCCAGATCTCCGATATTTTCTCCGCTTGTAAACTTTCCGTTGACAAAACTTCCTTTTACAGGCTCGTATGCGTCATACTGTGCAGCCAATTGACCTACTTTTGCATCAAAATTTTTACGATCCTGTTCTGTCCACCAGTTATTTAAGTTACCATCACCATCGAATCTTGAACCGCTGTCATCAAAACCATGTGAAATTTCATGTCCTATAACAGCACCAATGCCTCCAAAATTTACTGCTGCATCAGCTTTAGGGTTGTAAAAAGGTGGCTGAAGAATTGCTGCAGGGAAAACAATCTCGTTGTTTGATCCGCTGTAGTATGCATTAACGGTTTGAGGAGACATCCCCCATTCTGTTTTATCAACCGGTTTGCCAACCTTTTCCAGACTTTTCTGGTACTGCCATGCTGAAACATTCTGCAGATTAGAATATAATGTTGCTTCCTGAGAAGGAGATCCCACTTTTAACTTAGAATAGTCTTTCCATTGATCAGGATATGCAATTTTCACTGAAAATTTAGAAAGTTTTTCCTGCGCTTTTACTTTGGTTTCAGGAGACATCCAATCCATCTCATCAATGTGATTTTTGAAAGATTTTAAAATGTAATCTATATACATTTCCATCTGTTTCTTAGATTCTGGACTGAAATATTCATCCACATACAGCTTTCCAAACGCTTCACCTAAAACTCCGTTTACCAAAGCAAGACCTCTTTTATCCATCGCACGCTGCTCTTTTTGCCCCTGCAAATATTTAGAATAAAAATCGAAACGGATATTGTCGAGATTATCTCCAAGATAGCTTGCATTTCCATTGATGACATGGTATTTCAGGTAATCTTTCAGCAAAGAAAGATTTTTCTGGTTGATGAACTGATCCATATTCTGATAATATTTCAGCTCACCAATAATCACCTTATCTGTATTGACACCAGCTTCGGTAAGATACTTTGAAAGATTAACATTCTTTACCAAACCTGAAAGCTCCGAAACATTTTTAGGATTATATCTTAAATTGGCATCTCTGTTCTGCTCAAGTGTTAAAAGATTATTAGCCAGCTGCTTTTCAAAATCAACTACATTTTTTGCTGCCTGATCAGAATTTTTATACCCTAAAACGCTGAACAGTTTTGACACATAATTCTGATATTCTGCTAAAGTTTTAGTATTGGCTTCATTAACTTTCTGATAATAATCTCTTCCCAGTCCCAAATCTGGTCCGCCAAGATAAACAGCATTCATTTTAGAGTTTTTCAGGTCCGCACCTACCCGCCATCCATAGAAAGAATTATCGCCGAGTTTTGTGGCTTCCAACAGATATTTCTGCAGATCATTTACATTTTTGATGGCATCAATTTTAGCCAAATCAGACTTAATAGGTGCAATCCCTTGCGCATTTCGCTTTTCTACATCCATAAAAGATGCATAAAGATTCTGAATTTTCTGACCTTCCGTACCTTCTGCGTAGTTTTTGTTTAAAATTTTATTCAAAATACCTAAAGAAGCGTCATCTACATTCTCCCGTAAAGCATTGAAAGAACCCCAGCTTGCTTTATCTGAAGGGATTTGCGTGGTTTTGATCCAGTTTCCGTTTACATAATTGAAGAAATCATCCTGCGGACGAACAGTTTTATCCATGTAAGCAAGATTCAGACCTTCTTCTTTTTGTTCTGCATTTTTTACCGGTTCTGCACGGACTAAATCAATTGTTACTTCAGGTTTTTCAGCAGCTTGTTTAGCCGTTCCGCAAGAATTTAAAAATACAACACCTGAAAATGCAAGCGCTGCGATATTGAGTTTTTTCATATTGAGATTGATTATCTTAAATTATATTATTGATTTTCATTGGTGTTTTATACAAATCTTAAACTTATCGTAAGCTACGAAGTTTATTCTTTGCTAATAGATCAAATATAAGCAAATATGTTAAATCTCGATTAGATATTTATCACCCTAAAATATTACCTTTGAACTTTCAAATAAAGACAATGAACAAGCAGATTTTAGATTTTTGGGTAGGAGACTTCACAAGTGAAGATGATTTTTACCAATTTGTAGAAGAAGATGAAAACTATTACATCAACGAAGAATCTGATGACAGCTATATTTCAAAATTTGCAGAATCTCAGGATACCGTATGGTTTGATCAGGATTTTCTGGAATATGGTTTTGAAAACAGCATCCAGCATTTTGCAGAATATTCTTTTGCCGAGCAATGGCTCCCTGTTCTTGTCAACAGAATAAATGAAATGAATCTGAAATTTGAAGTAAATTCTCTGGTCTTCGTAAGTCACGGGCAAATTCCACAGCCAAAATCAGTAGAAAACGATAATTTTTCTTTGACTTATGTAGGGGGCATTGAATTTGAATTTTAAGATTTTGTCTCACTTCTCAGTTCAGAAAGAAAATTACCTTTCAAAACATCATAAAGCGAATGTCTGCTGACCAGAATAGAAAAGATTGAAGAAATCATTCCTGCAAGCATCAGATGAAAAATAAGCGAATGGCGGTCTGTCATTTCCAGAACAATAATTGCTGATGTAAACGGAGCTCTCGTTATTCCTGTAAGAAAAGCGACCATTCCACCTAAAACAACAACGTTAGTTTCGTTTGGTGTTAAATGAATTATACCCGAAATTACAGAACCAATACTTGCTCCCGCAGTAAGAGCCGGTGCAAAAATACCTCCTGCTCCGCCAGAAGTAAATGATAAAGCCGGTCCAAACATTCTTAAGACAGGAACATACCATGCTTCGTGCTTATCCTGAGTAAAAAGAACACGTTCCATGATTTCTTTTCCAGATCCGAGAATCTCTCGGCTGATAAAAAACGAAATACAGGCAATAATTAAAGCACAGCCAATCAGAAAAAGTATATTTGAACGATCTGTTTTCAGTTTTCTTTTTTTCCAGTGATTTATTCTAAGCATAATAACGGAAAGCTGACTGGCTAAAATCCCGGCAACTCCTGCCACCAAAATTATTGGAAACATCACCATTAAAGATACGTCATTGGTTTTGGGATACCCTAAATAAAGATATGATCCGGCCAAAGTCTGTGCCGTTAAACCAGCAATAATAACTGCGGTAAATAATGCTGTTTTAAAATAATTGATATGTGTTTTTGAAAGTTCTTCCACCGCAAAAACAATTCCTCCTAATGGGGTATTGAAAGCGGCTGCTAATCCGGCTGCAGCTCCGGTCATAATCATGTTTTTCTTTGAAATCTTGGGCCACCAGTCGGGAAGATACTCATTTACTTTCCTGAATATGGAGCCTGCAATCTGAATGGTAGGACCTTCTCTTCCGACTGCACCCCCACCAATTACCAAAACTACTGATGAGAGAATTTTAAAAATAATTATTTTTAAACTTAGAAGACTTCTTATCTTACGGTGTTCTTTCGGATTTGCCAATTCTACTGCTGCCATTACCTGCGGAATACCGCTTCCTTTAGCATTCGGAGCAAATTCTTTTACCAGCCACCACGAAAGAACAAAACCTATCGGTGCAATAATAAAAATCATCCAGTCGTGCCAGTTGAGAATAAAATGCAGAAGGTTTTCTCCCCACGCAAATATTTTAGCATACATCACTGCAAAAAAACCTGTAATTACAGAGCCTATCCAAAAAGGAACCGCCTGAAGAAGATTGTTTTTCAGCTGTTCGTTTCGGATGTTGTCAAAAGATTTTTTAAGAGCTCTTCGGAAGTAGACCATTATTCTACGCATACTTCAAAATTAGGCTAAATTTTATTAAATCCGAAAAAAAATATTCAATAATGATGTTAAAATTTAGAAATCTATAATTTTAAAATTCCATCTTAAACATTTAACAAAAAAACCTCCGATTTTCGGAGGTTTATATCTGACTTGGCAACATCCATCATTGCCAAAAATTCATTACTTATATTTCTGTGTTCAGATCCCAGTTTTCAAGATAGTCATGAACATGTTTTAGCATCATTCCGCCTAAAGAACCGTCAACTACTCTGTGATCGTAAGAGTGAGACATAAACATCAGATTTCTGATCGCAATAACGTCACCATCCGGAGTTTCAAGAACTGCAGGCTTTTTAACGATTGCTCCAATGGCTAAAATCGCTACCTGTGGCTGAGGAATAATAGGTGTTCCCATAAGATTTCCGAAACTTCCTACATTTGAAATGGTATATGTCGCACCTTGAGTATCTTCAGGTCTTAATTTTTTATTTCTTGCTCTGTAAGCAAGGTCATTGATCGCTTTTGCCAAACCTGATAACGACAGCTGATCTGCATTTTTGATGACAGGAACAATAAGGTTTCCGTCTGGCAAAGCTGTTGCCATACCAATATTGATGTTTTTCTTTTTGATGATATTTTCACCGTTAATAGAAACATTAATCATTGGGAAATCCTGAATTGCCTTTACAACTGCTCTTACGAAAATAGGCATAAAAGTCAGTTTTTCACCTTCACGTTTTTCAAAAAGAGATTTGTTTTTGTTTCTCCATTTTACAACATTGGTAACATCAGTTTCTATGAAAGAGGTCACGTGTGGTGCAATTTGCTTTGCTTTTAACATGTTTTCAGCAATGATCTTTCTCATTCTGTCCATCGGAATGATCTCATCACCTGCAGCAGCGGTAATAGTAGATGCCGGAGCAGAAGGAGTTACAGGCTGAGAAACAGGAGCTGGCTGCTGAACAGGAGCAGCTTGAGGAGCAGGTTGGTTTCCTCTGTTTTTAACGTATGCTAGAATATCTTCTTTAGTGATTCTGCCTTCTAAACCGCTTCCTTTAATAGATTTCAGTTCAGTTTCAGAAATATTTTCCTGCTGTGCAATAGATTTTACAAGCGGAGAAAGATAAAGATCTCCCGAAAACTCAGTCGAAGCAGCTGTATTTAATGGTTCTTCAATAGTTTTTAAGGTTTCAGCATCCGGAGCTGAGGCAGTTTCAGCCTTTGCTTCTTCTGCAGAAGTACTTCCACCCTCACCTTCAATTTCTAAAATAGCGATGGCTTCCCCCACTTTTGCAACCTCATCTTTTTGCTTCAGAATTTTTACGATTTTTCCCGAAACCGGTGTCGGAACGTCTGAATCTACTTTATCTGTTGCAATTTCCACTACCGAATCATCTTCTTTTACCTGATCTCCTTCGTTGAACAACCAAGTGATAACTGTAGCTTCCATCACGCCTTCTCCCATCGAAGGAAGCAATAATTTGTATTCTGCCATTTTTAAATTTTAGATTTTGACAAATATATAAAAAAAATCGGTTTTTTTATGAAATAGATAATTTTAGAAAAATTCGATGTAGATATTTTCTCCTACATTGAGTCCGAAAAGTGTTTTAGCACCGTTTTTTTTACTGCCTTTGTAAATCGTGAGCTCCAACTGTCCGCTATCATTGAAGATTGCCGCAGATTGCCCGTGGTATTCGGTTTCTCTTTCCCAGTCTGCAACTACTTCACAATGGCTTGAATAGATTTTTGAAAGGCTCAGGTTTCTGAATTTAATCGTAAAATTTTCATAACCTTTTGCTAAAGTTTCAAAAAAATCTCTGCTGATATTTGATATTATATTTCCGAAATTATCAATGTACATTACTTCTCCTATAATCATACTTTCGTTTTCATTAAAAACCGGTCTGGGAAACAAAAGCTGTTTTGCGGCATCTATCTTCCGCCCGATCACCTCAGGAAGTCCGCCGTTTGCCAAATGCACCGCAACGGGAATAAAAACATCTGTAGATGTGAAGTTTACAATATCGTCGAAACGATTATTCAGCGTAATTTCATAAATAGCTTCCGGTTTTATATCAAAAAAAATCAGACTTAACAAGCCGTTATCTGCTGCAATAAAATAAGATCCGTCAGCTTTATATAAGATATTTTTTCTTGATTTATGAAAAAAACTGTCGACTGAAATGACATGAATGGTTCCTTTTGGAAAATATTTGTACGCATTTCTTACGATATATGAAGTCTGAATTAAATTGTGAGCCTGAATGTCGTGTGTAATATCAACTGTTGTGACTTCACTGTTTAAGGACAGAATTTTCCCTTTCATTGCTGAAACTCTGTAATCTATGCGTCCGAAATCTGAAGTGAGGGTAATAATTGACATGAGATATATGTGATAGAACTGCAAATTTATCTAAAATAAAAGGAAAGGAATAAAATTTGTGGATAAGAATTTTGACGAAGATCACAAAAAAACTATTAAATTTAAAAACTAAAAAAAATTTGCATGTTTGAATTAACGTATGACTTAGAAGGTATTGATGCAAAAAACTTTTACGGAGTTAATAACCAATATTTTAATTTAATCAAATCCAGCTTTCCTACATTAAAAATCACCGGAAGAGATCATTTTATCTTTGCCATGGGCAATCAGGAAGCTTTAGATATATTCAGAAAGAAACTTGATGACATTGTTTCTTACATATCACAAAATAATTCTATTGAGCTGAAAGATGTAGAAAATATATTAAACATCAAAGACGAAAACGAGAAACAGCTTGTTTTTGATCAGGATATCATCGTAAAAGGTGTTAACGGAAAAATTATTAAAGCCAAAACTACCAATCTCAAAAAACTTGTAAAAGAAACCGAGAAAAAAGATATGGTGTTTGCGATCGGACCTGCCGGAACGGGTAAAACATATACCAGCGTAGCTTTGGCAGCAAAAGCATTGCGTGATAAAGAAGTTAAAAGAATTGTTCTTACCAGACCCGCCGTAGAAGCCGGAGAAAGCCTGGGTTTTTTGCCGGGAGATTTAAAGGAAAAGCTTGATCCTTATCTTCAGCCTTTATACGATGCGTTGCGTGATATGATTCCGCATGAGAAGCTTGAAGGTTTTATAGAGAAAAAAGTGATTGAGGTTGCACCCTTAGCTTTTATGAGAGGACGAACTCTGGACGATGCATTTGTCATTCTGGATGAAGCGCAAAATACCACTCATGCCCAAATGAAAATGTTTCTTACAAGAATGGGAATGAATGCCAAATTTATCATTACAGGAGATCCTACGCAGATTGATTTGCCGCCAAAACAGCATTCCGGGCTGAAAGAAGCCATGAGAATCCTGAAAGATGTAAAAGAAATAGGTTTTGTTTACTTAACGGAAGAAGATGTGGTAAGACACCCTGTTGTAAAGAAAATTATACTGGCGTACAACGAGGAAGAAAAGAGAAATCGGGAATAAGTTTTTTTAAATACACATAAGTTTTCAAATTTTAAAAAAAATATTTTGCACTTCTATAAAAAGTGATATATTTGGTGCCTAAAAAATTATTATAAAAATTTGAAACTATGAAAAAACTATTACTAGTTGCTGCAGTAGCAATCATGGGAGCTACAGTTAGTGCTCAGGAAGTAAGATTCGGGGCAAAAGCAGGTTATTCTTTATCAACTTTAAAGTTTAAAGACAATCAGGAGGTAGAAAGTACAGATCCAATGCATACATTCTACGTAGGCGGACTTGTGGAGTATAAAATGAGTGATAAGTTTGGACTTCAGGGAGAAGTTTTATACTCACCACTTGGAGGTAAAATCAGCGAAAAAGTTGAAGATCCGGATGATGTTGCTACTTTCATCAAAATTCAGAACAAAACTACTTTAGGTACTTTATTAATTCCTGTATCTGCAAAGTATTTTATTTCTGATAGTTTTTCTATTTCAGCAGGTGCAAGTTTTGGAGTAATCCTTTCTGCAAAATCAAAAACAGTTGCTGATTTAGGATTAGGAGTAATTCCAGGATTTGAAATTTCTGCAGATGACGAAAGAGATATCAAAGATAATATCAATACGTTAAATATTGCTCCGTTTTTAGGTGCAGAGTTTGCTTTAGAAAACGGAATTTTCTTTGATGCAAGATATAACTATGGTGTTTCAAACCTTGCAAAAAATGCAGGAAATGCCAAATTAACCAACAGCTTTTTACAAGTTGGTGTAGGTTTTAAATTTGGAGGAAACTAATATTTAAAATCGAAAATACTCCTCAAAAGGTAGTTCTCGAAAATAAACAGTCCCAGTTTAGAAATCTAAATTGGGACTTTCTTATAAAGTTAATTGATAATTATCTGGATTTATTGAATAATTCTGTAATAATTAATTTGATATTTTTAAATGTATTGGGAAAAACTTCACTTTCTATCTGTGCTTTATTTTTCCACGCTACTTCTGTAATACCCTCTTCTATTTGCGGCTTAGATGTGTCTTCACCGTCAAAGAACATTTCAAACCAGTGGGTATACTTCAAAACCTGATCTCCGTTTCTTTCTGTGTAAATATGGTAGGTTGTATTGATAAAATCTTTTAACACTACATTTTTCAATCCTGTTTCTTCCTCAATTTCTCTTACAGCAGATTCTTCCCGGGACTCCCCTTTTTCCATTTTACCCTTCGGAAGATCCCATTTCCCAAGCCTTTTAATAAATAAAATTTCTCCTGAAGGTTTATTTACAATTCCGCCTGCTGCTTCTATAATTCTGAAAAGTTTTTTAAATGACTCCCAAATTTCATCAATATTTTCTCCGTAAACATTCAGTTCTGATGTTGAGGTATTCTGAAGAAGATCCAGCGCAATCTCAAAAGTGGTAAAATTTTCAAATGGAAGGATTTTCTCTAAGTTTTCGGGATTCTTAGATATTAATAATTTTTTTTCGTTCACAAAAACTTTATACATTTGTAAGAATTTAAATACAAAAATAAAAAATGAATTTAGAAGGACGAAAGATTATTGTCAATAAATCATCTAAAGACTTATCTGAACTGCTTAAATCTCCGGAAAATTACAAAGAATTTATGCCGGATGGTCTTCAGAAGTTTGAAACCAGAGAAGACGGCTTTAAATTCGGACTTCAGGGAATGCCGGAAATTGCTTTAAAAATTGACGAAGTCACCGACGAAAAGGCAGTTTTGAAATCAGCCAGCTCAAGTCTTGATTTTGCACTGACTGCAACATTAAAACCGCTGAACGAAAACCAGACAGAAGTTCAGATGCTTTTTGAAGGAAAATTCAACCCTTTTATCAAAATGATGGTCGAAAAGCCTCTTCAGAACTTTATCAATACTTTAACGGATAAGATTGAAGCTTATAAATAGTCTAAAAACCTTCAGAAATGAAGGTTTTTTTACGCAATAACTCCTGAACTGTGGTCGCAGAAACTTCCTGTGGCAGAAGACAGTATATTTATTTCGTTTCTGTATCTCAAAACGCCCATGAAAGCAAAAATCAGAGCTTCTTTGAAGTCAATAATTTCTTTTTGCGGAATCACGACCTGAGAAGAAGTTTTTATTTTAATTTTTTCAATCAAAAAGTTGTTGTACGTTCCACCACCTGTAAAAAGAACTTTTGAAAATTTAAATTTATTGAGAACTTCCGAAATCTGATGTGCAGCATGCTCAGTAAATGTTGCCAAAAGATCAAAATGATCTTTAACATAAAGCAAAGGCAAAATCTCAGCATTACAAAATTCAATTCCTAAAGATTTCGGATAAGTTTGTGAATAAAAATTAATATCGTTAAGTTTTTCCAAAAGATCGCAGTCAACAGTTCCCTTTCTTGCCAAATTACCGTTTTCATCAAATTTATGTCCCGCATTTTGTGCGAATTGATTTAAAACAATATTGACCGGGCAAATATCAAAAGCTATTCTTTTATTATTAAGCTTAAAAGAAATATTCGAAAATCCGCCCAAATTAACACAGGCATCATATTCTGCAAAAAGAAATTCATCACCAACCGGTACTAAAGGCGCGCCGTTTCCCCCCATCAAAACATCCTGAGAACGAAAATCGTAGACAACAGGAAGTCCGGTCTCAAGCTTTATTGCCCGTCCGTCCCCAATCTGTAGTGTAAACTTCTTATAAGGTTGATGAAATACGGTATGACCATGGGAAGCAATAAGGTCAACTTTTTCTATATTATTTTTTGAAACGAATTTTTTCACTTCTTTACCAAGATAAAAACCGTATTCCGAATGCAGAGCCAGCAAATTCTGCGACGATAAATGAATTGCATTTCTCAGCTGATTTTCCAAAACTTCGTGATAAGAAACAGTTTCAGCCTTTAAAATAGTGAATTTCCATCCGGAATCTTCTTTCAGGAATCTGGCAAAGCAGATATCAAGACCGTCAAGACTTGTTCCCGACATTAAGCCGATTGCATTGATCATCACACTATGGTTCTGGCTGAGCCATTTTAGCTTTGCTGATATCCAGATCTCCCGAATTTTTATAAAACGTATATTCGGAAAAATCATCTTTGGCTGTCATTCCGTTGGCGTGGACAAGTGTAGAACCATCTTCCATCGTGGCATAAACCGTATCTCTGGTGTAAATTCTTTTTCTTTTTTGATCCCAGAAAACACTTTGCGTAGCAAACCTCTGTCCGTCGCTGGTCAAAATCTTAACATCACCTCTTGCTTCGTAAAACTGCTTATATTCAAAAATTTTGGCATATTTAGCCGTAATATTTCCAGGATTTTTAGGCTTTTTCTTGTCGAAAAACTCAATGCGCATCCCTTTTTTAGCAACAATATAAGGACTATCAATCAGCTCATATTTTTCAATAATCGGAGCACTTGCCCGAAGTTTTACTAAGCCGGAATCTCTCTGGATGATTTTAGCATTGTAAATAATCTGCGACGGAAAATTTTTGTCATCGTTTCCATTCAGTTTCGTCAGATCTTCTTCACAGGAGGTGAATATAAAAAATATAGCACAACTAAAAAGGTATGCTATATTTTTAAATGTTTTATCTGAAATAAATTTCATTATTAATTGTAAAGAGATTTTCTAAACCATTTGTCTGCAAAGTTGAAACCAACTCTCACGTTTACAAAATTCTGATTGATAAGGTTATCCTTCAGAGTTCCTCTTTTTCCTACTTCAACACCAATTTCCAAACCGCTCATTCTGGTAATACTGCTGTTTTTGAAAGGAAGTAAAACTCCCGCAGAAACCCCGAACTTATTGATGCTGTTTCCGCTTAATTCAATACTTCCTTTTTCATAGAAAGCTCCGTAACGGTAAACCACTCTCGAAAAATAACTTCTGAAGTTGTTGTAATTCGGCAAGTACCAACCTCCTGCAGAAATCCTGTAAGAATCTTTAAAATCAAAAGTATTTCCGAAATAGCTTACTGTTTCCCCTTTTTTGTAATCAATTTGTCCTGAAACAAACCATTGGTTTTCGCTACCGTACCCAACTCCTAAAGATGCCTGCAAAGGCAACAGGTTATTGGAGGTTGTATTTTTTCTTTCAATAACTGTCTCACCTGCTTTTATATCTACATCAGAATAATAATATGTACTGTTGATGTATTCATTTGTCATATCACTTGTATTTCCGAATGTAGCTGTAGCTCCGACAGTGAATTTTTTGTCTGTTCTTGTGTCTAATTTCTGATAACTTGTACCTAATGTAAAGTTGAAATTCTTAATGCTGTTTTTAGTCTCATAACCGTTGATCAATTCGGCATTTGATGAGGTAAATTCATTCAGATCATAAAGATTTCCAAAGTAATAATTGGCACGTGCACCTACTGAAAATTCAGAATTAATTTTGTAAGAAACAGCAGCCTGAGCCGTATTCAATGTCCCGCTCCCTTTAAATCTGTTACCATATACAGTACCGTCTGATAATGTTTCGGTATGAATTATATCATAGCTTTTTGAGCTGTAGGGCTGATAAAGAAGTCCCATTTTCACTTTGGATGAAATAGGAAAAGCTAAAGCGATATTGGATAAATAAGTAGAATGTTTTGTAGATTTTGTATTGTTGTAATTGGTTTTAAAGTAATTATTTTCATTAGTAGCTTCAAGTCTGATGCTTGTCAGATCAAAATTACTGTTATTTGCCGGGTTTCCGAAGTTAAAATTGCTTGTAAAGTCACTGATATAAGCAGTAGATATACCTCCCATGGAAGCAGTTTCAATCGTATTATCATATTTTACATCTCCAATTCCATAAACTGCGTAAGGAGAGTTGCTTAAACTCTGCGCGTTAAGGAAATATCCCACCGAAATGAATGATACTACAAAAATTTTTTTCATTCTAGATTTTTAAAATAATGCGCAAATATCTTAAATATTAATGAATTGTAAAAATTTACTGAGGTTAAAGTTTGTTAAGGGGAATTTGTTACGAATTTCTATAATGAATTGAATCAACTTTACTGTGAATAGTGAATTTCCAAGATCAATTAAATAGAAAATCATTTGATAAATTAACGATTGACTTGCAAAGCAAAATTGACTATTCAAAAAATATGCGTTCTAAAAATTCTTATCTTTGAAACATGAATTGGGAAAAAATTGCCGGACAGCAAAATCTTAAAAAATTACTGAAAGACAGCATTACTGAAAACAGAGTGAGCCACGCCCAGCTTTTCATAGGAAAAGAAGGCTACGGAACACTGCCATTGGTTTTAGCATACGCTAAAGAGATTCTGATGAGTGAAAATGAGCATGCCGCATCCAAAGTCGAACATCTTAACCATCTTGATCTGCACTTTAGTTTCCCAGTTTTTACTGAGGGAAAAACTTCAGTAAGCAAAAACAGATTCGACGATTTCCGGGAAATGATTCTTCAATCTCCGTATGCAAGCTATGAGGATTGGTCTGCCTATCTGGAATCTGAAAACAAACAGCTTTTTATCTCTGCTGATGAGATTGATGAGCAAAATCAGAAATTTTCCCTTAAAAGCTTTGAAGGTGGTACAAAAATCCTGATTGTCTGGAGAGCTGATAAGATGAATATCGCAGCATCCAACAAATTTCTCAAATTTTTGGAAGAGCCGCCTGCAAAAACCCTCATTTTTCTTACAGCAGATTCTACAGATGATATTCTGCCTACCATTTTATCCAGAACTCAGATTATTGAAGTTCCGAGGATTTCAGATGAAGATCTTGAAGCTTACCTGAAAAAAAATACTGAAGCAGCAGAAGACAAAATCAAAGAAATCGTGCATCAGGCACAGGGAAATCTCAATGATGCATTACGATATTTAAAATCTGAAACTAAAAACCCTGAGTTTGAAAAATTATTTGTCCAGTGGGTTCGGGATGCTTTTATGGTCAAAAAGAAACCGGAATTTCTAAAAAATATTATTTTGTGGGCAAGGGAAATTGCAGGATGGAACAGAGAAAAACAGAAAAATTTTTTAGATTATGCTTCTGAAATTTTTAGGTTGGCATTGCTGCAGAATTATCAGTCTCAAAATCTGGTGTACAAAAAAATTGATGCCAACGGATTTAACTGGGAAGGATTTTCAAAATTTATCAGTGGAGCTAATATCATCAGTATTTTAGATGAGATCAGCACAGCAGACCTTCACTTGACCAGAAACGGAAATCCCAAAATAGTATGGACGGATTTAGGAATTAAATTATCCAGATACATCCATAAAAATTCTTAGTCTTTTTATCATTAATTATAATCTTGCGTTTTCTTTCTCAGAAAGCGCTTTTTTTATTTAATTATTTCATTTTGATCACGCTTAATATTATTAAAAATAAAAAATCAATCAATCGTTTGATTATATTGAAATATAATGTAACTTTGCACCCGTAAAACATCAATCTTATGATTTCAAAAGAAGAAAATATTTTATTTGCCGCCGAAAAACTCTTTGCTGAGAAGGGATTTCCCGGAACCTCGACAAGAGAAATATCAAAAGCCGCAAACGTTAATATTTCGATGATTTCTTATTATTTCGGATCTAAAGAAAAATTGTATGAGAAACTTGTAGAGTACAGAACCAACGAAGGACAGTTTTTCGCCAAAGATATTTTAGAAAGAACAGATATTGATGAAGGGCAGAAAATGATGATTATCGTAGATAAATTTGCAAGCCGTATCCGTGAGCAAAAATATTTCTACAGAATTATGCAGCGCGAACAGCTTTATAGTGAAAATCCTCAGATCGTAAAATCTTTAAAAGACACCAAAATAAGTTTCCTTAATACCTATTCTAAAATATTAGAAAGCGGAATCCGCAAAGGAGTTTTCACTAAAAACCCACCGATATATCTTCTCCACTCCACGATCAGCGGAACACTTTTCTACGCTTCCAACTCAAAGGAAATGTACAAAGAGTTTCTTAAAAACAGCGAAGAAGAAGATTTGTTTGAAAAAAATTACTACAACGAACTCACACAACATATCAAACATATTTTAAAAGACCTTTTAGGTTATGAAGAGAATAAATAATTCAGTCATTGCACTGCTTTTTTGGGGAGCAATGTCTTTTTTTTAGGCGCAGGAAGTAAAACAGCTAAGTCTTGATGAAGCAGTACAGCTTGGAATAATGAACAGCAAAAGTCTGAAAATTGATGCTGCAAAAATTGAAGAAGCTACAGCAGATCTTCTGGAAGCTAAAAACAGACAGCTTCCGGAGCTGAAAGTTTCGGGAAGTTATATGTATCTGCCTTTGAAGCCAACTATTGATCTGAAAATACCTGGTGTTTCCACAGAAGGCGGACCGGAAGTTCATCAGGTAGCATTTGGATCTGCCAATCTGAGCGTTCCGCTTTATAGTGGCGGAAGAATTAAATACGGCATTCAGTCTGCAAAATATCTTGTAGAAGCTTCTAAACTGAATACAGAGAATGATAAAATAGCCATTGCTTATAATATTGCACAGGCATACAACAATTTGTTTAAGGCCAATCAGGCAATTAAAGTACTGGAAGAAAATTTTACTGCATCACAAAAAAGAGATGAGACTTTTCTTAAACTGGAAAACAATGGCGTTATAGCCAGAAATGACCGCCTGAAAGCTAATCTTCAGACTTCTAATATTGAGCTGCAGCTTTTAGAAGCTAAAAACAACTACAATATTGCCAATATCAATATGGATTTGCTTTTGGGGCTTCCCGAAACTACAGAATTAAAGGTTGACGAGAATTATATTGATGAAATTTCAGATTTAAAACCCGTCAATTACTATCTTACTGAAGCACAGCAAAACCGTAAAGATCTTCAGGCACTTGACCAGCAAAAAAAAGCAGCCGAATTGGGAACAAAAGCAGCAAAAGCTGAAAATTTACCTTCGATTGCATTAACAGGAGGCTATGTTGCAGCAGATATTCCGAAGTTTTTCACAGTTTATAATGCAGTGAATTTTGGTGTGGGCATTTCGTACAACTTATCAAATGTTTGGAAAAAGAACTCTTCTCTACAACAGTCGAAGGCGAGAGAAATGCAGCTTTCTGCAACCAATGATTTGCTGAATGACAATATTAAATTAGAAGTCAACAAAGAATATCAAAATTCAGATTATTCAAGAAAAAGAATTGCCGTCTTTGAGAAATCAGCCGAACAGGCTAATGAAAACTACAGAATTACAAAAAATAAATACGACAACGGTCTTGCAACAATGACCGAACTTCTGGATGCTGATGCTGCCCAAATTTCAGCCAATGTAGGCGTAATCAATGCTAAAGCCGATGCAGCTCTTGCTTACAGAAAACTTTTACAGACCACAGGAACATTAACTATTAAATAATAAACAAAGAATATCATCCAAAATGGAAAATAACAATACAAGCAATATTGAACCTAAAAAGAAAAAAAGTTTAGTTTTTCCCATTATTTTAGCTGCAGTTCTCATTGGAGGCGGTATTTTCGGATACAGATCTTATACATACAGCCAATATCATGAGGAAACCGATGATGCACAGATTGCCTCCAACATGAATCCTGTAATATCAAAAATATCAGAATATGTGACAGAAGTAAAAGTAAAAGACAATCAATTTGTAAAAAAAGGAGACACTTTGGTCATTTTAGACAATAAAGATCAAAAAATGGCTTTGGAACAGGCTCTTGCCGCTTTGGGAACAGCAAAAAGCAATATTTCATCTGCACAGTCTGCTACCAATGCCACTTCAAAAAACATCAGCAGTTCTGAAGCAGCCGTAAAAACTGCTAACGCACAGATTGAAGCTGCCAAAGTTAACGTCTGGAAAACTTCTCAGGATCTAAAAAGATATGAAATTTTAGTAAAAGACCATTCTATCACCCAACAGCAGTACGAACAGGCTTTAGCAGCAAAACAATCTGCCGACAAACAAATGCAGGTACTGGTAGATCAGAAAAATCAAATTGCACAGCAAACCAATATTGCATCTTCGCAAACTGCAGCAAGCACTCAGCAGATCTCTGTTGCCAGTTCTATAGCAAAACAAAGAGAAGTAGATGTAGAAAATGCAAGACTGAATCTTTCTTACACAGTAATTTTAGCTCCGGAAGACGGTTTCGTAGGAAAAGTTCCTATTCAGGCGGGACAATTCTTACAGGCTGGTTCACAGCTTTTTTCACTCATCAAAAACGATCAGAAATGGGTAGTTGCCAATTTTAAAGAAACCCAGGTTGCGAAAATGGCAGAAGGTCAGAAAGTTCATATTGAAATTGATGCTTTTCCTGATAAAGATTTTGAAGGAAGAGTAAGCTCTTTTTCTCCGGCAACAGGTTCTACATTTTCTATTCTTCCTCCAGATAATGCAAGCGGAAACTTTGTAAAAGTCGTACAGCGGCTCCCGGTGAAAATTGATTTTGTAAACTTAGACAAAACAATTGTTCAAAAACTGAGAACAGGAATGAATGTAAAAGCAGAAGTTTCTTTAAAATAATATTGAAATAGCGAATTGTCAGTTTTGCTGAATCATATCAATTATAATCGAAATGAATAATTGATGGTATTCTGGAAATGAAGCAATAAAATTAGCCATAAAGTTGACTGACCACTGACAATTTACTTTTTACATTGTAAAAAACTATGCAGGATTCATTAGTAGAATACGGAGCACGGCGGGTAATCATTACGATTACTGCCATTCTATGTGCTTTGCTTGAAATTGTAGACTCAACCATCGTCAATGTTGCACTGAATGAGATGAAAGGAAATCTTGGTGCTACGCTTTCTGAAGTGGGCTGGGTAATTACAGCATATGCTATTGGTAACGTCATCATTGTTCCTATGACGAGCTGGCTTTCTCAGCAGTTTGGAAGACGGAATTACTTTGCGGCTTCCATTATGATATTTACTTTATTTTCATTTTTGTGCGGTAATGCGACCAATATCTGGGAACTTGTTTTCTTCAGACTGATGCAGGGAATTGGAGGCGGAGCTCTGCTTGTCACTTCACAGACTATTATCACCGAATCTTATCCGGTTGAAAAACGCAGCATGGCTCAGGCGATTTATGGTTTAGGAGTAATTATTGGTCCTACTCTTGGTCCGCCATTGGGAGGATATATCGTAGACAATTACAGCTGGCCATATATTTTCTATATTAATATTCCGATTGGAATTGCAGCAACTTTAATGACACTACAGTTTGTAAAAAGTCCGAAATTTTCTGAAAAAAGAAAAGTTTCTGATGTTGACTGGCTCGGTATTATGTTGTTGGCATTAACGGTAGGATCTCTTCAGTTTATTTTGGAAAGAGGACACGAAGAAGATTGGTTTGAAAGCGGAATGATCGTAACATTTACAGCAACTGCAGTTATAGGATTTATTTTATTTCTGTGGCGTGAGCTTACCTTTAAATATCCGATTGTAGAATTAAGAGTCTTAAAAAACGGAAACCTCAGAATCGGAACCGTAATGTCTTTCGTTTTAGGTTTTGGTTTGTACGGTTCCACTTTCATAGTTCCTTTGTATACTCAAAGTATTTTAGGGTGGACGGCGTTGCAATCAGGAGCTTTAATGATCCCTGCCGCTCTCACAACAGCTTTTATGATGCCGATTATCGGAAGATTATTATCAAAAGGAGCGAAACAGCAGATTTTAGTTTCATTAGGATTACTTATATTTTTCATTTACAGCTTTTGGGGATATAAAATTCTTACTCCCGACACCAGTAAAGATGCATTTTTCTGGATGCTGATTGTGCGGGGAATGGGATTAGGATTACTGTTTATTCCTATAACATCACTTTCCTTAAGTACATTAAAAGGACAGGAAATCGGACAGGGCGCCGCATTTACGGGAATGATGAGACAATTGGGTGGTTCTTTCGGAATTGCTGCAATTACAACCTTCATTGCTAATGCGAGCCAAAAATACAGGGTGAATCTCATCAGTCATTTAGACTCCAATGACTTTGATGTACAACAAAGGCTGCAGGGCTTAAAAGCCAGTTTCATAGCAAAAGGAATGACTCCCGATGCCGCAATGAATGCTGCTTATAAAATCCTTGACCTGAATGTCACCAAACAGGCAACCGTTCTATCTTATATGGATGTTTTCCTCTATCTCGGTGTAGCGTTTTTAATTTGTATTCCGTTTATTTTATTTATAAGAGAAAGGAAAAGCAAAGAAAAAATAGATTTGAGCGAAGCATTACATTAAACATCAGCCTCTGAAAATTTTCGGAGGTTTTTTGTTTATTTATAAGCTTCAAAACTCATTGAAAAGCATAAAAAAACAGCTTACTATTTTAGTAAGCTGTTTAAGTAATCAGTAGACCCACAGGGATTCGAACCCCAGATGACTGAACCAAAATCAGTAGTGTTACCGCTACACCATGGGTCTCTGTTTGTTTTGTGGTGCAAATATACAGCGTTTTTGTTTATTTGCAAATACTTTTAAAACTTTTTTTTAAATTTACTCAGAATTTATAAGGCTTACAACGTGAAAATCGACTTCAATAATCTCAAAATTAATCAATTAAATCCCGAAAATAAATTTCAAAAAAAAATCATTTTTTTTTTTGAAGAATGGTTGTCTCACACGGAAAAAGTCAAAATTCAGACATCCGGCTCTACCGGAACACCCAAGATTTTTGAAATTGAAAAAAGCAGAATGCTTAGTTCCGCAAAAATGACCTGTGATTTTTTAGATTTAAAAAAAGAAAATTCAGCTTTGCTGTGTCTTCCTATTGAATATATCTCAGGAAAAATGATGATCGCAAGAGCTTTTGAAAGAAAACTTATACTGATAACGAAAGAACCTTCCACAAATCCGCTGCAGGAAATTAATGATTTCATTGATTTCTGCGCAATGACTCCTTTGCAAGTAGAAAACTCCTTAAACAAAATTCACTGGATTAAAAATTTAATTATTGGCGGAGCTTCTGTTTCAGAATCATTAAAGAAAAAAATCTCTCAAACTCTCATAAACTCCAACTCATTAACCCGAATTTTTGAAACTTACGGAATGTCTGAAACGCTTTCTCATATTGCATTAAAACAACTTTACCCGGTACAGGAAGAGTTTTTTACAATTTTGGATGGCGTTAAAATCTCTACGGATGACAGAAAATGTCTTACAATTTCTGCCCCGAAACTCAACCCGGAAGTTCTGCAAACGAACGATATTGTAGAATTAATCAGCGAAAAACAATTCAGGTTTTTAGGACGGTACGATAACGTCATCAATTCCGGAGGCGTAAAAATTTTTGCTGAAGAACTCGAAAATTTAGTTAAAAGAAATATTGACAGAGATTTAATATTTATCGGAAAGCCAGATGAAAAATTGGGCGAAAAACTGACTCTGGTTATTGAGGGTATTGCAACTGAAGAAATCAATAATCATCTTTCTCAGATTAATTATGAAAGTAAATTTCATATTCCAAAAGAAATTCTATTTTTAGAAAAATTTCCCAGATCAGAAAACGGAAAAGTTTTAAGACGAGAAGTTTTAAAATTAATTTAAAAGACATTTCCCATTTTAGCATGAAAAAATTCCAACACGAACTTTCTTATAAAACCTCACGAAGCAGCGGAAGCGGCGGGCAAAACGTAAACAAAGTAGAAACTTCTGTAACCGTCATGTGGAAGATAGAAGATTCTGCTGTTTTTACCGAGACTGAAAAAGAAAGAATTTTTTTCAAGCTTAAAAACAGAATAAATTCCGAAGGCATTTTACAATTCACCGTTTCAGAAAGCAGAACCCAGCTGCAGAACAAAAAAATTGCAGCCGAAAAAATTCAGGAAATTGTAAATCTTGCATTGATTATTCCCAAAAAAAGAATTGCCACCAAACCGGGTAAAGGAAAAATTGAAAAACGTCTGGAAAATAAAAAGAAAATTTCCGAGAAAAAAGAAAACAGAAAATTCAGATATTAAATCCCCTTATTTAGAGAAAAACTCTATTTTTGCAAAAAAAATTTAATAATGCTTAAAAAACTAATAATTGCAGGAGTTATTTTCGCTCCTTTTCTTTTTTCAGCACAGGATACAGAAGTGAAAGTTTCGGAATCTAAGGTTGCAATCATTCCTTCGGTAGGATATGCGTGGAGACTTGCTAAAATGCCTTCAGGAATCTCAAAAGACACAAGAGATTATCTGAAAGGACTGAAAAGCGGTGTAGATGTAGGCGTTTCTGCGTATTACCTTATCAAAGGAAATGTTGGTGTCGGATTAAAATATTCAGGATATTTCGCTTCAAGCAATGGGAGAATTACCGTACAGGATAGTAACGGGCAAACGGTCGGAGGATTTGTAAGTACAGAAGATCAGATTCACTTTATAGGAGCTGCTTATATGTTTTCAAACTTCAGCAGCGACACAAAGCACAAACTATTTTATGACGTTGCATTAGGAGTTATTACTTATAATACTACAACCGGCAACATCAAAGGAACAGGATCAAATTTAGGTGCTGAAATCAATTTTGCTTATCAATATGCCATTACCAACAATATATTTATAGGACCAAAAATCGGAATGACCGGAGGTACTTTAAGTAAAATGAAACTGAACGGAACAACAGTAGATTTAGGAGATGAAAAAGAAGGTTTAACAAGACTTTCTTTGAGCGCAGCCGCTACTTTCCGTTTTTAAATTTTATCTTTGCAAAAAATAAAATAATGAGCAAGCCGATTACCGAGTTTATAGAAAAATATTACCTGCACTTCAATGCAGCTGCTTTGGTAGACGCATCAAAAGGATACGTTGCCCACCTTAAAGACGGCGGAAAGATGATGATTACTCTTGCAGGAGCAATGTCTACAGCAGAATTAGGAAAAATTTTAGCAGAAATGATCCGTCAGGGAAAAGTTGATTTTATTTCCTGCACAGGAGCCAATCTTGAAGAAGATCTGATGAATCTTGTCGCTCATTCTCATTATGAAAGAGTTCCTCATTACAGAGATCTGACAGCTCAGGATGAATGGGATCTTTTAGCAAGAGGCTTAAACAGAGTAACTGACACGTGTATCCCTGAAGAAGAAGCTTTCAGAAGACTGCAGAAACACATTGTAGAAATCTGGAAAGATGCCGAAGCTAAAGGCGAAAGATATTTCCCACACGAGTTTATGTATAAAATGATTCTTTCCGGAGTTTTGGAACAGTATTATGAAATTCCGAGAGAAAACTCGTGGATGATTGCTGCAGCTGAGAAAAATTTACCGATTGTAGTTCCGGGATGGGAAGATTCTACGATGGGAAATATTTTTGCTTCTTACTGCATTAAAGGTGAGCTGAAAGCAACCACTATGAAATCAGGAATTGAATACATGACTTATCTTGCAGACTGGTATACCAAAAATTCCGCAGGAAAAGGTGTAGGATTTTTCCAGATCGGTGGTGGAATTGCAGGAGATTTCCCGATCTGCGTAGTTCCGATGCTGTATCAGGATATGGAGATGCATGACATTCCTTTCTGGTCTTATTTCTGCCAGATTTCAGACTCTACGACATCTTACGGTTCGTATTCGGGTGCTGTTCCTAATGAAAAAATTACCTGGGGAAAATTAGACATCACAACCCCAAAATTCATTGTTGAAAGTGACGCTACCATTTGTGCTCCTTTAATGTTTTCATATATTTTAGAAAATGCATAGACACTATTAAGTAAATTATTTTACTCAATATATTTAAGGAAGTTACCATTGATTTTTTTCAGTGGTAACTTTTTTTATTGCGATAAAAGCTTAAATTAGTCCTAAATTATACACAAATGATTTTAGATTTGTTATTTCCCAACCGCTGTCTGGAATGCAACCGGATTATCGAAAGCGAATCATTGGTTTGCCCTGTCTGTTTCAGCCAGATTCAATTTGCTTATCATGACTTTTTATCTAAAAATTCATTAAAAGAAAGATGTAAATTACTCTTTCCGCTGGAAAATGCTTTTGCACTGATGGAATTTGAAAAAGAAAGCCTTAGCCGCAAAATTATTCATGAATTAAAATATAAAAGCAGAGAAAAAGCGGGAAAGATCTTAGCAGAATGGACTACAGAATATCTTGATTTTAAAGACGAGAAGCCAGACTTACTGGTTACCGTTCCACTGCATCCCAGGAAAACAAAAGAGAGAGGATATAATCAGCTTCACCTTTTTACCGAACAGCTTTCTGAATCATATCAAATCCCTTTTGATCATACTTTAATCAAACGAAATTATTATTCATCAGCACAGGCTCTCAAAGACAAGAAACGCAGGCTCGAAAACCAAAATACATTTTCGGTCACCAAAACAATCGAAGACACTCATATACTGCTTATTGATGATGTATTTACAACAGGAAACACGCTGGCTTCCGTTGCATGGGAAATTTTAAAGAAAGGAAATAATAAGATAAGCATCTTGGTTATGGCAATGGATATTTAATGAAATAAAAAAGCTGTCCTTGTAGACAGCTTTTAATTCTTATCATTTGAAAGGGTTACTCCACTTCTTATTGGTATAAACATCTGTTCCGGATAGTGTTTTCAGAAATGCTACAACCGCATTTACTTCTGTCGCAGTAAGATTTAATTTTTGTCCGTTTCCGTTTGGTCTTAGGCGCGGATCTAAATTTGTATTTCCGGGAGCAATATTGATATTTCCGTAATGTCCGATTACCTGTTGTAATGTAGTGAAAGCTCCGGTATGCATAAACTGTCCGTTTTCTATACCATTAGGGTTGGTTATATTTCTCAAACTTGGCGCTCGGGTATTTGTAATATCAATGCCGATTCCACTGATATTTCCGATGATTCCGTTGTTTCTTGAATTAGGGTCAATATCAAATTCAGGCGCACCATGACAGCCGGCACAGCCCAAACCGCCGCCGGTTCTGCTTCCTGCAGCATCAAAAACAGGAGGTGATAAAAACAAATTTTTACCCTGATTTTCCTGTGCTGTAAAATTTGGAAAAGACTGCTGGTCATTAGCGCTTACTGCTCTGCCTGCATCATATTTAGAATCAAAAGACTGTATACTTCTGATGAACTGCGCCAAAGCACTCTGAACTCTTGCTTGGGTAACTGCAGCATCACCATAAACAAATTTGAACATTTCCTGATAATATTTTAAATTTTGAAGTTTTGCAATCAAATCCTGAAAGTTACCGTCTCCATTAGTTCCGCTAAAACCCATTTCAATATGATCCTGAATTGGAAAAGTCGTTTGTGCTTCCAGAGTCGCTGCTCTCTCGTCCCAGAAAAACTTTGCTTCGTTTCCAAATCTTGCGTTGACTAGTCTCATAGAATGTCTTCCGGTAGTTCCGTTTACACCCACGCTTGCCACAACGTTATCTCCAAAAGCCAATTCCTGCTTATGACAGCTTGAACACGAGATAGTATTATTCTTAGAAAGATTTTTGTCGTAAAACAACATTCTTCCCAAAGTAGCTCCTTTATCGGTAATAGGATTACCTGCGGAATTATCTCTTGTTATATAATTGGGTTTCGTCTGGTTGGCGTAATTTTCAAGACTGCTAAGGTTGATATTAGAACCGAAAGCCGCCAAAATTCCCGGATATTCATCTGAAACAGGCGTTCCTTCATAAACATCGTCTCCGGAACAGGAATACAAAACTGCTGCAACAGCGAGAACAGGAACAATAAGTGTTCTTATCATTTTTTTCATAAAGAGGTTTTTAAGTTTTATTAGGTTAGTATTTTTTCAGATTTTTAAATTGACTTAACGAGGTGGCTTACCTGGTCGATTAAACAAGTTTTCAAACTCATCAATAAGATGATCAAAATCCTGCAACTGATCGGGATAGCAAATTTTTCTGATATCCTGAAAGTGTTCAAAATTGATTTTCTCTGTTTCCATACTTATTTTTCCGATCTGCTGAACCAGAGAATCTTCTTTTTTCTGATTTTTATTTTTTAATAATGAATAATACTGCGTTTTCATATCCATCATTTCGTGTTCTTTTTCTCTAATCTGCATTCTGTGCTGTTCAATCAGTCCGTCATACTGCTGTACCTGTTTTTCATCAAAATGCAGCCGTTGTATAATGAGATCTCGCGGACCAGAATGATGCGGAGGTTTTCGCGTAAGCATGAAGATCACCAACAGAAGATTGGAAATCAGCAAACCGACAATCATAAAAATATAAAACCTGTTCTTAGTCATAAGAAAAAGTATTTTCTGGTTTCATCATAAACAAAGTTTCAAAATCTGATCTTGAAGAGTCTTTTGTATTTTGAATAAGTTTAATATTAAAACTGATCAGAATAACAATAACTGCTGCAGCTGCGAAAATCCATTTTGGAGAAACTACATCTTTCCTATGATTCTCAATTTTACTGAGAATTTTTTCATATAATTCTGAAGGGGCTTCCACTTTCTGAATTTTTTCTAATAGCTGCAACTGATCTTCCATTACATACTTAGACGAGTTATTTTTCATATTCCTTCTGTTGATTTAGTTTTTGGATAAGATTTTTTTTGGCGCGCTGAAAAAGAGATTCCACAGCTTTTTGACTCACATTCATGATTTCAGCGGTTTCCTGCTGAGAATTCCCTTCAATTTTCAGTAAGATAACTGCTGTTTTCTGATCATTCGGAAGCATATTAATAAAGCTGAAAATTTTCATCACTTCCTCCTTCTGTTCCAGAACAACACCTGGATGATTAAAATCAACCGGTTCGTACTGCCTGTTTTCAGAATCATCTTTAAACAAACCAAAAAAAGATTTTTTATTTGAGTTTTTGGATTTTATGTAATCCAAAGAAGTATTAATCGTGATACGATAAATCCATGTTTTTAGAGATGACTCATTTTTGAAGCCATCTATTTTTTGTGATATTTTCACAAAAACATCCTGAGTTATTTCTTCTGCATCTTCTGTATTCTGGGTGTACTGCAAAGCAAGATTATACACCATTTTCTGATACTGATAAAAAATAAACTCGAAATTCATATTTCGGTTTTCATTACAGTCACTTTTTTAATTAGACGAAAAAAAATATTTTTTCCTTCGCTTTTTTAAAAATTAGTTTCCGTAAATTTAGCAGAATTTAGAATGCAAAATTATTTGAGGAAAAATAATTTATCGCTGTAATTTTTCGCCGTAGCTGAGATCTCCGGCATCGCCCAATCCTGGAGTGATATATCCTTTGGAAGTAAGATTTTCATCAATAGCTCCAACCCAAATCTTTGCGTTTGGGTACGCTTTTTCGATGGTTTCAACACCTTGTCTCGAAGCAATAGCAGCAACAATATGAAGTTGTGTTGGTTTTCCATTTGTTAAAAGATCTTTGATGGCTTCAATAAGAGAAGCTCCGGTTGCCAACATAGGATCGGCAACGATTAAAGGTCTGCCTTCGATATTCGGACACGTTAAATAATCCTGTTTAATAGAAAAATAATCGTTGGCATCGTGTTTTCTGTAAGCGGCAACAAATCCGCAATCTGCTTTATCAAGATAATTCAAAATTCCTTCAAACAAAGGAACTCCGGCTCTCAAAATGGTGGTAATCACAGGCTGAACCGCAATTTCCTTCACTTTAATCGTATCCAGAGGTGTCTGAATTTCAATTTCTTTCTGCTCCAGTGTTTTGCTGATCTCGAAAGCAGCAATTTCGCCGATTCTTTCCATATTTCTGCGGAATCTCATACGATCTTGCTGGATTTCTACGTTTCTAAGTTCATTGATCCAGGAATTAACTAAAGAAAATTGTTCTGATAAAACGATGGTGTTCATTATTTTGAAAAGCTTTTAGCTAAAGTATAAAATTTAATTAAGAATAAAATCCCTCTCAGGAAAATCTGAAAGGGATTATAATTTATTTTTGTCTGAAATACACTTCGATAGGAACTCCGGTAAACCCGAACTCTTTTCTCAGCTGGTTTTCAGTAAATCTTTTGTATGGTTCTTTTACATACTGAGGTAAATTGCAGAAGAATACAAACTGTGGTGACGGCGTTGGAAGCTGTACGCAATATTTAATCTTGATATATTTGCCTTTGTTTGCAGGTGGCGGTGTTGCTTCAAAAATCGGAAGCATCACTTCATTCAGTTTTGAAGTTTTGATTTTTTTCTTACGGTCTTCATAAACAGTCATTGCCGTTTCTACTACTTTTAAAATTCTCTGCTTTGTAAGTGCAGAAACAAAAAGAATTGGAATATCACTGAACTGACCGATTTTATCTTTAATAGATTTTTCAAAATCCCTTACTGTATTCGTAGTTTTATCTTCAACCAAATCCCATTTATTAACCACAATCACGATACCTTTTCTGTTTTTCTGAGCCAGACCGAAAATATTCATATCCTGTGACTCCCATCCCAAAGTAGCATCTACCATGATAATTACCACATCAGAATATTCAATAGAACGGATCGAACGCATTACGGAATAAAATTCAAGATCTTCCGAAACTTTAGATTTCCTTCTCATTCCCGCGGTATCTACCAACACAAATTCGTGTCCGAATTTATTATATAAAGTCTGAATACTGTCTCTGGTAGTTCCTGCAACATCGGTTACGATATTACGGTCTTTATCAAGCAGAGCATTGGTAAGTGTTGATTTTCCTACGTTAGGACGACCTGCAATTGTAATTTTCGGAAGCCCTTCAAAAGGATCTTTATATTCTGTAGTAGGGAAATCTTTCACCACATCATCCAGCAATTCTCCGGTTCCGCTTCCTGTTGCAGATGATAATGTATAATATTTTTCTATTCCAAGCTGATAAAATTCTGTAGCATCCAGCTCTTCTTTAGAAGAATCTACTTTGTTGACCACAATATACACCGGTTTGTTTGATCTTCTCAGCATCTCATGAATTTCATAATCTGTATCTGTAAGACCTTCTTCCACATTCAGCATGAAAATAATTGAAGTTGCCTCATCTACGGCAAGCTGCACCTGTTTTGAAATTTCGCCCTGAAATACATCATCATTATTTACATCATAACCACCGGTATCAATAACGGTAAATTCTACTCCGATCCAGTCAGATTTTCCGTAATGACGGTCTCTGGTAACACCTGCAGTAGAATCTACAATAGCTTCTCTCCTTTCTAGCAAACGATTAAATAACGTGGATTTTCCTACGTTGGGACGCCCAACAATGGCAACAATATTTGACATAAAATTTGTTTCTTTTAGACAAAAAATAAAAGAAAACAATCTAAGAGATTTTCTTAAAAATCTTTAAACCGCTAATTTCCAAATCTTTTGCCGTACTTATTAAGAATGGGTTACTTCGTCTTTCGAAGCCCAAAATTTTTTGCAAAGATAAGTCTTTATTGTCTATAATGCATAAAAATGATTTTTGTAATTAAATATAAACTCAAAAAGCCACTATTTTTTTGTACTTTTAATTGATTAAAAATTATTAGGATTAAGATGCAATTGCAATAAATGAAAAATAAAAATTCCCTATGAAAAAAATTCTTGTCGTACTACTGGTTGCTTTCATTATGATTCAGTTTTTCCCGATTGATAAAACAAATAAACCTGTAAATCCCGGAATGGATTTTTTGAAAATAAAAAAAACTTCTCCAGAGATTTCAAAACTAATCAGTAACTCTTGCTACGACTGCCATTCGGATGAAACGAAATACCCGTGGTATTCCAGCATTGCACCCGTATCCTGGTGGCTTAAAAATCATGTGGATGAAGGCAGAAAACATCTTAATTTTTCCATTTTTGCAACCTACGAACCCAAAAGACAGATTCACAAAATGGAGGAATGCGTAGAAATGCTGGAAAAACATGAAATGCCTCTAGAATCTTATTATCTAGGACATCAGGATGCAAAAATAACCGATGCCGAAAGACAAGAACTCATACAATATTTCAAAAGAGAAATAGAAGAAACCAAAATTAAAATGAAATAATCTATGCCGGAAAAATGGGAAGAAAAACATATCGTTTTCTACGATGGAGAGTGCGGATTTTGTAACTTTTGGGTACAGTGGATTTTGGAGCGCGATAAAAATGATGAATTTATGTTTGCTTCATTACAGTCAGATTTCGGACAGCGATTTCTAAAGGAGCGAGGCTTAGATACAAATGAACTTAGCACATTGTATCTTTGGAAACCTCATCAGTATTATCTTGTAAAGTCTAAAGCTGTTCTTAAAATTGCCAATTTGCTGGGCGGAATTTTTAAAATTTCTTCTGTTGCCAATTTATTTCCCAGAATAATCACCGACAGTATTTACGATAAAATCTCAAAAAACAGAATGAAGCTTGCCAGTCAGAAATGTTTTTTGCCGGATCAGCATCAAAAAAAGAAATTTATAAAGATGTAAATTAACTCCAGGTTATTAAAATTAAAATGCCCCAACATCGGGGCAATTTTTTTAACTTGTATTTTATTACTGATTAAGTGACCAAACCGAATAGCTTTTCGGCGGACACTGAATTTTCACCCATTTGTCTCCCTGAGTAGTCGGATGCCAGTTGGAGTGTCCCGTAAAATCTTTAATCTGCTGATTGCTCCAGTTGGTTTGAATCCATCTTTCCTGCCAGTTTGATGAATTGTTGATATAAACAACCAGACCCGGATTTCCGTTGTAACCGTTACGTCTAGCAATATATTCGTCATTATCCGTGTAAAGAATAGAAGTATTTCCTGTTGCTTTATTATTATGGATCCAGATCAGGTTATTCAGTCTTTCTTTATTCAGCCATTCTTCGTAATCTCTATAAAAAATGGTAGGATAACCTTCGTGCGTTAAGATATAAGCATACGCCAGCATTTTGTTCCAGATAATATCCGTATCATGATTGGCTACAAATGTTACTGCTTTAAACGGATTCCTTTTCCACATCATATCGTCATTTAATATATTCAGGTTTCCGTTATCAAATGCCTCGTCCATCTTATAATATGCTGCAAAATCAAATACAGAGCTGTTAGCATTATTTGCCCACCATTCCAATGTATTCACATTTGAATCCCACAATTCTCCCACAGAAAATCCTCCGATATTAGAATTCCATGTATTGACCACCCACGGTCCGAAACCTTTTACATAATCAAATCTCCAACCGTCAAATTTCATCACATTTTTATAATACTTTCCTACAGAATCTTCCCTTCCCCACAACCAGCTCTGCACATAAGGATTGGCATGACACAAATCCGGAAAACCACCAAAAGCCCCCTCATCATTATTTCCGTATGAGTTTTTATAAAAATCATTGTAATTTCTGGTAAACTTCCCTGAAGCTACGCCAGAAAAATTTGTCCATGTATTGGTTCCGGTAAAAGGATTGGCTTCAGACTGTCCTCCGCTGTTATGGTTGAGTACAATATCAGCATACACCTGCATATTTTCCTCATGAGCCTTTGAAATCAGTGCTTCAAGTTCAGATCGGGATCCGAAACGTGTTTCAACAGTTCCATTTTGGTTGTATTCTCCAAAATCATAATAATCTGTAGGATCATATCCCATTGAGTATGGGCCGTTTTGCGCTTTTGATACAGGAGGAAGCCATACTGCACTAATTCCGGCATTTGACCAGTCTGTAAGTTTACCAGTTACTGTATTCCACCAGTTTCCGCCTGCTGGAACATCCCAATAAAATCCCTGCATTAAAACTCCGCCACCCGGTCCTGCTACAAATTTTCCGTTGAGGTTTCCTCCTGTACTGAAAGGTCGCCCATCGTGATTGGTAACATTTACTATCTTGTCATGAACTTCTAATTGATTCGAAGTTTTATCAACCAATTCGTCATTCTGACAAGAAGATACTAAAACTAGCGTCAATACAGACGCTAAAAAATGTAATTTTTTCATTTAAATATTTTTTTTGAATTAGTTTATAAATTGCAATTTTAATAAATTATATACAATAAATACAACTTTTAAATGAAAATATAAATACTTAAAGTTATTTAAATTAAATAATTTATATTATGTTAAATTTAAATTAAATAAAATTTTATCCCTCGTTAATCTGTCCTGATCAGAACTTATATTATGATAGCAATGTTCATATATAAAAAAAATTTTCGAGTGTTTTTTTATTAATCCATATATTTGCATTACTATGGAATACAATACCCAAAAAACACATCTTAATATGCCGGAATACGGCAGAATTATACAGCAGCTGGTTGAGCGTTGCAAAGAAGTTTCAGACAAAGGACAAAGAAACGAAATGGCAATGGCAATCATTGATTTTATGGGTCAGAGAAACCCACAGCTCCGTGACGAAGAAAATTACAAACATAAACTTTGGGATCACCTTTACATTCTTGCCAATTATGATCTGGATGTAGACTCTCCCTACCCTTTTCCTACAAAGGAAGAACTGGAAGAAAAGCCTAAAAGAATGGAGTATCCAAAACTTCAGGGTGATTTTAAGTTTTACGGAAAGAGTATTCTTCAGCTAATCGAAAAAGCAATTGAACTTGAAGCAGGTGACGAGAAAGAAGCCTTAATAGAGGTAATTGCCAACAATATGAAGAAATCTTATAATGTTTATAACAAAGAGCACGTTACGGATGATGTGATTTTCCGACATTTAAAGGAACTTTCGCAAAACAGATTAGACCTCACCGGAATTGACAGCCTGGAGAAAAGTAAAATCTACTACGCCAACAATGCCAACAGGAATAACAACAATAATAAAAACTCAAACAACAGAAATCAGCCTGCTAAAAGAAGATTTAATAATAACAATCACAAGAACAGAAGATAATAATGAGTGGAACATTTCAAATAAGAGGAGGGAAAAGACTGCAAGGTGAAATCACTCCACAAGGAGCAAAAAATGAAGCGCTTCAAATTTTATGTGCAGTTTTACTGACAGATGAAGAAGTAAGAATAAAAAATATTCCTGATATTCATGATGTCAACAGACTTATTGAAATTTTAGGTGATTTTGGTGTGAAAGTTACCAAAAATGCTCATGGAGATTACACTTTCAAATCAGACAAAGTCAATTTTGAGTATATAAAATCTAAAGAATTTAAAAAAGACGGTGCAAAACTGAGAGGATCTATCATGCTGATGGGTCCAATGCTTGCTCGTTACGGTGAAGCCTATATGCCGACTCCGGGTGGTGACAAAATCGGAAGAAGAAGACTTGATACACATTTTCAGGGATTGGTAGAATTGGGTGCGGAGTTCAATTATGATGAGGAAGAATCTTTCTATTCATTAAAAGCCAAAGAGCTCAACGGTAAATTTATCCTTCTGGAAGAAGCTTCTGTAACAGGAACTGCCAATATCGTTATGGCAGCAGTTTTAGCGAAAGGAAAAACCAGAATTTATAATGCAGCCTGCGAACCATACCTACAGCAACTGTGTAAAATGCTCAACAGAATGGGAGCAAATATTTCCGGAATCGGATCTAATCTTCTTACTGTTGAAGGTGTTACCCATTTGCACGGCACAGAACACACAATGCTTCCGGATATGGTAGAAATTGGGTCGTGGATTGGTCTTGCTGCCATGACGAAATCTGAAATTACCATAAAAAATGTCAACTGGAATCAGCTGGGTGTAATTCCAAACACATTCAGAAAACTGGGAATACAGCTTGAGCAGAGCGGTGATGACATTTATATTCCGGCTCAGGAACATTATAAAATACAAAAATTCATCGACGGATCTATCTTAACAGTATCAGATGCACCTTGGCCTGGTTTTACACCAGATTTACTTTCTATTATATTAGTAGTGGCAACTCAGGCAAAAGGCAGTCTTTTGGTACATCAGAAAATGTTCGAATCAAGATTATTCTTTGTTGATAAACTTATTGATATGGGGGCACAGATTATTTTATGTGATCCTCACAGAGCTACAGTTATCGGCTTAAATCAGGAAGCACCTTTAAGAGGAACAACTATGGTTTCTCCCGACATCAGAGCCGGAAATGCTTTATTGATCGCTGCTCTTTCTGCAGAAGGAAAATCTATCATTCACAACATTGAGCAAATTGACCGAGGATATGAGAATATTGACGGAAGACTAAAAGCAATCGGTGCAGATATTGAAAGAATTTAGAAATTTTTGATTTCACATATTTTATCAAAATAAAAAACGTTCAGAGTTTATCCTGAACGTTTTTTTATAAGAAAAAGATTAATCAAGTCGAAATTGACTAATAAACAGTAGCTTACAAGAGTGCAAAACTCTGTTGGTAACGATTTAGTAATGGTGCTTACTGCGCTTGATTTCATTGAATTACCCCTGTAAATCAATACTACAAATTTAATGATTAATGGGCAATGTGGCTAACACTTTGTCCATTTTTTTTGTCTGCCTTTTTTTGTATTTGAAATTTCACTTCAAAAAAAAAAATTCCCACCTTGGGGGAACCTGTGGGAATGGTTTCATTATTTTTTTCAAATTTTGAATAATCAAAGATTTGATTATAAAACAAATAATGTTAACCTAAAATCGATTACGCTATGGAAATCCTATTAAGTGAAATATTATTAAAAATTCGGCATCAAGAAAATATTTTTTCTTCTCATATAATGCAGACGTCTGACGAGGCTTACCAAATGACTTTATTTCTAAATACGATGTTGCATAACATTAAAGCAGATGTTTTAAAATCAGGTTTTAAGAATGAACAACAAGAAATAGACTTTTTTAAAAACATTAAACCGCAAATTTTAGGCAAACTTATTTATTACAATAAGGTATTTCGTCTTGAAACAACTTGTCCTGCAAGCAAAGGCAAAATGTACCAAAGTTTTTACGAAAAACAGTTGAAAATTCTTAAAACCGAATACGAGGAAAACATCTGCAACGAAGATTTTTACAGATATTATCGTGCAAATAGAACAGACCGTGACCATAGCTATTTCACACTTGGAAACATAAATTATCACGATGGTTTAAAGAGCGGTGTATTTGAAATTGACCTAACTTTCTCAACCTATTATGACCACAAAATAGCCCATATAATTGCCAATGAACTAATCTATACTTATTTACTTTCCAAAATAAATCCTGAAGAAAATCCCGATGCGCTTTTACAAAATTTAGAAACCAACAAGGATATTTCGTGGACAAATTCACAAAATGCACTCATTGAACTGATATACGCTCTTTATGCTTCAAATTCCGTGGCTTACGGAAAAATTGGTATCCGAAAATTAGCTTTGATTTTTCAAGTCCTCTTCCAAACACCCTTAAATGATATACATCACTCTTTCCACCGGATGAAAACAAGGGCTGGCTCCCGAACTGCATTTTTAGACCAACTCAAATTGTCACTCGAAGAATATATGGATAAAGACCTTTAGGTTAATTCGGGGATATTTTTATTTTAAGCAGTACTCAAAAAGTACTGTTTTTTTTGCCCATATCTGCCAATTGGTAAATTCTTCCAAAACTTCAATACTAAATATTCAAAATGCCTTAAAAACCTTGTCTGATAAAGGTTTTACTTGATTGTGAAATTTTTCAAAAAACTTCAAAAACCAATGGGCAAGCATTGGCAGACAAACACTGCCACCTTTCACAATTTTGCATAGTGAACTTTAAATGATATGCAATGAAAATAATCACAATTGAAGAAGAAGCTTGGCTAAAGTTAAATAACAGTATTAATGCCATTGCCGATTATCTGAAAAAATTGGAAGATAAAAGTTATGATGACTTGTGGCTCAATAACCACGAGGTATCTCAATACCTACGCCTAAGCGAGAAAACCTTATGGCGTATGCGTACCAAAGGCGAGATTGCCTATTCAAAAATCTACGGTCAGTATTTCTACACCATCGGTGCAATTAAAGATATGCTGAATGCAAATGCAATTGAGAGTAGTGATGAGTTTTTGCAGGAACTTATGGCAAAAGGTAAAAGCTATATCGAAAAAGGAAGAAATCTGAAATTGGGGAAACCATAAAATGTATGGCTATGAATATTGATAGAATGGAATTTTTGGCGTGGATGGAACGCCTTATTGGTCGCCTCGATATGCTGGGCGATAATATCAATGAGTTGCAAAAAAAGCGTAACAGCATAGATGGCGAGGAATTATTGGACAATCAGGATTTGCTTCAAATGCTTAAAATCAGTAATCGTTCTCTGCAGCGGTATCGTTCGAATGGGAAGTTGCCTTATTATACGATTAGTGGAAAATTGTACTATAAACTTTCCGATGTACATCAATTTATTCGTGAAAGTTTTAATCCTCCTACTAAATAAATGAACGCCAATAAATGACAAATACTGCCTTTTAATGCCATTTCCACCAATCCAGTAAATGCTTGTTTTACATTCGATAGTGAATTTTAAATTTTTCAAATTATGAGCGAAGAAACAGCAAATACGCAGGAAATGCCCGAACAACTATCGGACATATTATTAGTGCTGGATAAAGAAAAAATGAAAATCCAAGCCGTAAAAAGTATCGACGAGAAAGGGAAAATGGAAACCGTTGACCCCACCAAGAAAAATGAAAATCAGTTTATGCGTGTGGATAAGGGTGGCGATTTTTTTTCCAATTTTTTTTCCAATTTTTTCAGCCAACTAAAGAACCCTACCAATTTTTCATTCTTTAAAGTACCTGCCCCTATCGCAGTTGAAAAAGCACAGGAAATGCAAAAACAGGTAAATAAGCCAACTCCCGAAGGCGAAAAAGTGATGCAAGAACACGAAATAAAAACAGAAATAAAGCAGGATAATAAACAAGAAAATCAAAAAGATATGGCAACAACACAAACAGCAGCGGAAACTAGCGAATACCGCTACAAACCGGAACAAATTGATTGGGACACAATGAATAATCTTGGATTGAGCAAGGAATTTTTAGAAAAAAGAAATCTGTTAGAACCTTTATTAAAAGGCTTCAAGACCAACGAACTTGTGCCCATTGGCGTTAATCTCGGTGGTTCAATTCTCCGTACTGATGCCCGTCTTTCATTACAGCAAGCCGAAGATGGAAAAGTTGTTGTGGGAATTCACGGTATCAAAAAAGAACCAACCTTACATTTTGAATTTTTCGGACACAAATTTACCGATGAAGACAAAAAAAATCTACTTGCAACTGGCAATATGGGTCGTGTGGTTGATTTAAAAAACACCAAAACAGGCGAAATGATGCCATCCATCATCAGTATAGATAGGCTTACCAACGACATTATTGCCCTACGGACAGATTTCATAAAAATCCCTGATGAAATTAAAGGCGTGAAACTCAATGATGCCCAAAAACAAACATTATTGGAAGGTAAACCGCTTTATTTAGAGGGTATGATTTCAAACAAAGGAACGGAATTTTCAGCAACGGTTCAGTTTAATGCAGACAAACGTTATGTTGAGTTTTTGTTTGATAGAAGCAACACCAACAAGCAAACTCAAAGCAACGGACAGAACAATCAACAAAGCAATCAGCAGAACCAAGCACAAGAAGCTCCAAAAACTTTCCGTGGTAAGGAACTGACCGATGAGCAACATAAGGATTTTAAAAATGGTCAAACCATCTACATTGACGGATTGGTAGACAAAAAAGGACAGCCTTATCAAGGTTACATCACTTTCAATAAAGAAGATGGTAAAACAAATTTTGAATTTCCAAATCAATACAAGGAAAGAGCAAAACCTACTGAAACCCATAAAACGCAAACTGCTGTCAATTCAGAAGGGAAAACCAATGAAGCCACCAAAAAAATCAATGAGCCTTTAAAATCGGGGCAACAAAGACCGAAAAACAAGCAACAGCAGGAACAACAGGAAAAGTCTCAAGCCCCTGCAAAGTCCAAAGGCGTAAAAAGATAATTAAGTATGAAAACTATCATTGCAGAAAAACCAAGCGTAGCAAGAGAAATAGCCAGACTTGTAGGAGCATCCGATAAAAAGGAAGGTTACCTGACAGGTAATGGCTATTTTGTTACGTGGGCATTCGGTCATTTAATAGGATTGGGAATGCCAGAAGATTACGGGATTTCGGGGTTTGACAAAGCTGCTTTGCCGATACTCCCCAACCCTTTTTTGTTGACCGTCCGGAAAGTAAAAAAAGACAAAGGTTATACCGCTGATACAGGCGCATTAAAGCAACTGAAAGTTATTGAGCAGCTATTTAAGCAAAGTTGCAGCATTATCGTTGCAACCGATGCAGGGCGTGAAGGCGAACTCATTTTTAGGTACATTTATGAATACCTGAAATGTAACAAGCCCTTTGAACGCCTTTGGATAAGCTCGCTTACCGAAAAAGCCATTAAACAAGGCTTTGATAACCTTAAAGACGGGGCAGCATTTGACGGACTTTACCAGGCGGCACAAGGCAGAAGCCGTGCCGATTGGCTCGTGGGCATCAATGCTACACAGGCATTGAGCATAGCCGCAGGAAATGGTATCTATTCACTCGGAAGAGTGCAAACGCCTACATTGGTTTTGATATGCAAACGCTATCTGGAAAACAAAAATTTCTCGGTAAAGAGATATTGGCAGATACAGTTATCGCACAACAAAGAGCTGATAGATTTTAAAAGCATTTCCAAAACCAAATGGGAAGACCAAAAACTTGCCGATGATACGCTGAAAGCCATTCGGCGAAGCGAAATGGCAACGGTTACATCGGTAGAAACCAAAAGTGTAACGGAGCAACCTCCTTTATTGTTCGACCTAACCGGACTGCAAAAGGAAGCTAACAAAAAACTGAACCTTTCTGCCGAAGAAACGCTCAATATTGCCCAAAGCCTCTACGAAAAAAAGTTTATCACATATCCACGTACCGGGAGCAAGTACATACCAGAAGATGTGTGGGCAGAAATTCCCAATCTCGTAAGAGCTTTGCAGGACAGAGAAACTTGCAAGCAAGCAGTGTCAAAAATAAAATGGGGACGTTTCAATAAACGCATCGTGAACGATTTGCGTGTTACCGACCACCACGGATTATTGATTACGGATAAAATCCCGTCTGCCCTGAACGCAAAGGAAAGCTCCGTTTATGATATGATTGCCTTTCGGTTGCTCGAAGCCCTTTCACAAGCCTGCATCAAAGAGATAACCGATGTGGGTTTACAGGCGTTGCATTATGATTTTACGGCAAAGGGTTGTAAGGTTATAGAAGCGGGCTGGCGTTCCATCAAAGGCAGTTTCTCCGATGATGATACCGAGCCTGTACAGGATTTGCCCGAACTGAAAAAAGGCGATGAACTTAAAAAAAAAGAAGCCTCCGTTTTGGAAAAAAAAACCAAACCGCCTGTATTATATACCGAAGCAGGGCTTTTGTCGGCTATGGAAACTGCCGGAAAGGAAATCGAAAATGAAGACGAACGGAAAGCCCTGCAAAATATCGGTATTGGCACTCCGGCTACAAGAGCCGCAATAATTGAAACCCTGTTTACCCGTAACTATGTACAACGTGAAAAGAAATCCTTAATCCCTACCGAAAAAGGATTGCAGGTGTACGAATTGGTCAAAGACCGTAAAATTGCGGATGTGGCAATGACCGCCGAATGGGAATTGGCTTTGCAAAAAATCGAAAACAACGAAGCCGATGCAGGGGCATTTCAAAAAGAAATGGAAACTTACGCCTCATCTATTACCAATGAACTGTTGCAAACTTCGATTGCTCAAAATAACCTGCCAAAATTGGTTTGCCCGAAATGTAAAAGCCAGCAACTCACTATCCGTGATAAAATAGTGAAGTGTCCTGATGAGGCTTGTAATTGGGTACAGTTCCGTAATGTATGTGGCGTACAAATCGGCATAGCCGATATTGAAAGCCTTATCAATAAAAAGAAAACTTCACTCATCAAAGGAATGAAAAGCAAGGCAGGTAAGAAATTCGATGCTTATATCGTGTTGAATGAGGATTGCAAAACCTCTTTTGAGTTTACCAAAAATAAAAGCTACAAAAAGTAATGGAAAATAAGCCTATTAGCATAATGGAAATCAAAAACCTGATTTATTCCATACGTGGAAAGCAAGTGATGTTGGATAGCGACCTCGCTTCCTTATACCAAGTGGAAACAAAGAACCTCAACAAAGCCGTAAAAAGAAATATTGAAAGGTTTCCTGCTTCTTTCTGCTTTCAACTGACCGAAGAGGACGTTGAAAACTTGAGGTTCCAAATTGGAACCTCAAGTTTGAGCTACGGCGGAAGACGTTATCTGCCCTATGTTTTTACCGAACAAGGGGTCGCAATGGCTTCTGCCATACTCCGTTCAGATATAGCGGTTAAAGTCAGTGTTGAAATTATGGAAGCCTTTGTAGAAATGCGGAGAATGCTTACCAGCAATGCCTCTCTTTTTCATCGTTTAGATAACATTGAACTGAAACAATTAGAAGCCGACCAAAAATTTGAAGAGATTTTTAAGGCTTTGGAAAGCGATAAGCTCCACAGTGAAAAAGGAATTTTCTACAATGGGCAGGTTTTTGATGCCTATGTCTTTGTATCAGACATTGTTCGTAATGCCAAAAACTCCATTATCCTGCTGGATAATTATGTAGATGATACGGTACTAACCTTATTGGGCAAACGTGACGATGCTGTAACTGCAACTATCTATACCAAAAATATCAGCAACCAGCTAAGGCTGGATGTACAACGGTACAATAGCCAATACCCTCCGATTGAGATTGAGATTTTTTCCGATGCTCACGACCGCTTTTTAATTATTGACGATACGGAACTCTACCATATCGGAGCATCACTCAAAGACCTGGGCAAGAAATGGTTTGCCTTTTCGAGAATGGATATTGAAGTCGGCAGAATGCTCAAAATCTTAAACCAACAATAAACCCTCTAATTCAGAGGGTTTTCTTTAGTTTTTTGATGCTTCAAAATGCTCTTGTACGTTCTTAAATTAACTTTAGTAATATTTTTTCTTTAGCCATAAACTTGCCCTTACCAATAATATGAGTACTGGAACTTCCACCAGTGGGCCGATAACGCCCACAAATGCCTGTGGCGAATGAATACCAAAAATTGCTATTGCTACGGCTATTGCCAATTCAAAATTGTTTCCTGTGGCTGTGAATGCGATGGATGCGTTTTTGTCGTAAGGAACTTTAAGGGATTTATTGATAAAGAAGCTCACAAAAAACATCAGTACAAAATAGATTACTAACGGTATTGCCACTTTTACTACATCCATTGGCAACTCTAATATTTTATCGCCTTTCAGACTGAACATTAATACTATCGTAAACAGTAAAGCATATAATGTAATGGGCGATATTCGGGGTACAAATTTCCGGTTATACCATTCTATACCTTTTGATTTTACAAGGAAGTAACGGCTTAAAAAACCTGCCAAGAATGGAATGCCTAAATATATCAATACGCTTTCGGTAACATCTTTCATTGATACGCTTACATTGAAATTGGCTAACCCTAATTTTTCAGGTAATACATTGATGAATAACCAAACCAAGAAGCTATAAGAAAGTATCTGAAAGATGCTGTTTAATGCAACTAACATAGCTGTATATTCTCTGTTAGCTTTAGCTAAATCACTCCACACGATAACCATTGCAATACACCTTGCTAAACCGATAAGAATTAAGCCTGTCATATAATCGGGTTCGTTTCGTAAAAACAAAACTGCTAAACCGAACATCAGTACCGTGCCGATAATCCAATTCAGCAATAAGGATATACCGATTACTTTTTTATCCTTAAATGCCATAGGTAACAATGAATAATCAACCTTTGCCAATGGCGGGTACATCATCAATATTAAACCTATTGCCAACGGAATGTTTGTAGTGCCTACGGATAGGGCATTTGTAATTTTTGAAATACCGGGAAAGATATATCCCAAACCTATACCTACTGCCATTGC